>NZ_JAJTDH010000012.1:0-50693 GCF_021300285.1 Microcystis sp. 49638_E5
TCAATGATTAGGATAAGTTATAACTTAAAAATTAATCAACAACTAAAGCTTATGCTTGTAGCTAAGTGAAATCATTGATTAAGAGACCTGTACTTTTCAATGACTTTTTCAGCAGACCCTATTTAGAAAAGGGGTTTCTGAAAGAACCCCCTTTTCTGTGTAGGGTGCGTTAAGCGGCTATCAATTTGTAATCAAAAAACCCAAACTACAAACTACAAACTACCCTGTAATCTTGATTGAACTAACAGCGTCATTTTCATGATTTATTTCTGGCATTTTTGGAGCGATCATTATCGTTAATTTCAATCCTAAAGCTTGAAGCCAAGAGGTTAGTTGATTCATGGCTTCAGGTGCAGGTTTTTGCATTAGTTCTTCCAATTGCTTGGCCTGAATTTTGATTTGTTCTGGTGTTAGATTTTGAGGTCTAAGGGCTTCTAGGACGTGATTAAACGCAAGTCTGAGTAATTCTGATTCAAATTCATATTCATCTCCCTCTAGATGAGTTTCCAAATAAACTGCTGCATAATGGGGATCTTTAAGGGATTCGATCAGGGAATCATGATAACTATCACTGATTGGCATTTTCTCGGCTCCTATAGTCTTGCCAATATTTTTGGGCTATTTCAATGTCTTTAGCTTGCGTTTTTTTATCTCCTCCACACAGGAGTAAGATAATTGTTGTTCCGATTTGTCCAAAGTAAACGCGATAACCAGAACCCTAGTCTATTCGTAGTTCATAAACTCCTGCTCAAAGCTGATTTATAATCCCCTAAGTTACCTAAATTAACCCGGTTTAGGCGTTGAGTAATTTTAGTTTTAGCCTTAATATCCCGCAAAGAATCGAGCCATTGGGCAAGGGGAACTTTGCCGTCACTGGTAACATAACGTCGAATTTCTCTGGGTTGAGCCGCCATGGGATAATTATAGCAGTTATACTATTTTTCTAAAGTAATGGCAGATATGGTTAATTACCCTCACCCCCAACCCCCCACCCCCCTTATCAAGGGTAGGGTTGATTCATGAATCAACCCTACCCGACATCGTAGAGCAGGGGGGGGAGAGGGGAGTATTTAGAAAACGGGTTTCTTTCAGAAACCCGTTTTCTAGGGGTGGGAGTATGTCAAACTAAAAAGTAAAGCTTAGACAGCCTATCTTTATCATGCCAGATCAGCCAATCTCGATCGCCCAATACTACCACGAGCGGACCAAATACGACCCCCAGACGATCGCCTCAAAAAGTAAAGGTCTTGATTGGAGTCAACAACCCTATCCCTTCAAAGAATACAAAATCGGTCAGACTTTCGATCTCAAACCCTACCTCTCCCGTCAAACAGTTCCCCAAAAAGGAGACTTTTGGCGACGTATATCGCGAATTTTGGGCTGTAGCTATGGTTTAACTGCCAAAATCGCCACTATGGGCAGTCCCTTGTACCTACGTTCCGCACCCTCTGCTGGTGGATTATACCCCGCCGAGGTCTATCTGATCTCTCGTGGCACGGAATTTTTACCCGCCGGTCTCTACAGTTACCAAGGTCAAAGTCACTCGCTGCTTTTATTCTGGGAAAGTGATGTCTGGACGAACCTACAATCTGCTTGTTTCTGGAATCCTGTTTTAGAAAATACCGATATCGCTTTAGTTACCAGTGCCATTTTTTATCGGTCCGCTTGGCGCTACGAGGATCGAGCTTATCGGCGTATTTTCCTCGATACAGGGCATTTATTGGGCAATATTGAGCTATCAGCCTCGATTAATGACTATCGCGCTCATTTAATCGGTGGTTTTAACGATAGTCAGATGAATGAATTGCTTTATCTTGATTCCGAGAAGGAAAGTGTCATGACGGTGATTCCTTTGGCAGATCTGCTCAATATTCAGCAAAATCTCCCCCCTAGTACCACGGCACTACCTTCGGCAACCACGACTGTTTATCCCGAAATTCCCGAGGGAGAATTATTAAGCTCCCTACAGCGAGCCACTATCATAGCTACAGATGAGAAGATAGAAGCAACTGTTACTCCGTCTAATTGGGAAGATAAATATAATTTTCCTTTTTGTCTAAAAGTTTCCGTGACATCCCGTCCCGTCAATTGGGGGGAAGATTTAATTGATCTGGAAAGTACGATGCTTAAACGCAGATCTACCCGCGCTTATAGTGGTGCTAGTCTCAGTTTAGACGAATTGCGAGCGCTGCTGCATTTTACCTATCAACCCCAAGATTATGCCAGTCAAAATCTCGATCCCAATCCCGATTATTTTGCTCTGGATTTATTGGAAACTTTTATCGCTGTTTCGGCAGTAACTGGATTAGAGGAAGGCTGTTATTATTATGCTCCCAAAGCCCAAGAATTGCGGCAAATTCGCTTTAAAAATTTCCAGCAAGAGTTACATTATCTCTGTTTAGGTCAGGATTTGGGACGAGATGCGGCTGCTGTGGTTTTTCATACGGCGGATCTGTCAAAAGCAGTGGCTAAATATGGCGATCGAGTTTATCGTTATCTTCATGCAGATGCGGGCCATTTGGGACAGAGATTAAATTTAGCGGCTATTCATCTGGGGTTAGGGGTTAGTGGTATTGGTGGTTTTTTTGATGATCAAGTTAATGAAGTGTTAGGAATTCCCTCCGATGAAGCGGTTATTTATATCACTACTTTAGGCCGACCGAAAGTTTTTTAAGGTGAGTTTGACCCCCTGAAGGGGTGACAAGGAAGTTGAGGTCATTGTACTCTGTACTTTGACCGGTTCACTTTCTCTCTTGGACGTATTTTGTTTAAAGGTTAATCCAACTACGCACCATCTGTCGGGGTTTTCCTGAATTTTTAAAAGCGGTTCTATTGTGGCATAAAAAGCGATTATTAATGTAAAATATATCACCTTTTTTCATTTTGAAGCGGACTATATTTTCTGGTTTTGAAAAAAAGTCGTCGATGATGTCGAGTGTTTTTGTGATAGCTTCCGGTTGCGCTATTTCCAGTTTGGAGTAAGCGACTTCAATCCAGTATCGCATATAACGAAAAACCAGACCCCGAGAATCTGTTGAGAATAAGGGGAAATTATTCTTTTGAATAGCTTCTTGAGAATTAATCTCTCCAGGTGTAATCACATCGCGCGCCAAAGGTTCGTAAAGATAGGGAACTAGGTCTGTATGGTGTTGCCAGAAATATTGATATAAATTGGCGGCGTTTACTACCAGGGAATCTCCTCCCTCATCTGCGGCAGCAAGACACAGTAAGCCAACAAGATCAGGGAAGTAGTTTTTGGCTGTACTATCGGTATGATAGCCAGTTTCTGCATTCGTCATCGAAACGGGTATAGCTTCTTTAGTGTAATCCATTCCTCGATCGATTACATCAAAAAAATAGCCATAGCGGTGGTTTAGCAGTCCAAAAATACGAGAAATAAAAGCATAAATTAACCGCATTTCCGTTTCTGTTAATGCTGAATCTAATCGGAAAATAACTATTCCGGGTTCTAGGAGCAATTTCTCACGAAACGGCAGGAAAAAGTCAAGATTTTTATTAACTGTTTCCTGTGCTATTTCGTTGGGTTTGTCAAGCCATCTGTGATTGCTTGTTTTCAGTAAATACAAGACTAATGATTTGGGTAAATGAAAAAATAGTTGAGAAGGATCGGGCAATTTTTTCCAAGTCAGTAATGAAATATTAGGATCAAAAATTGGTCTAATCATTTTTGAATCTTGAAGGCAACGTGAAGGGGAAGGTCAATGAGCGGAGTAAAAAATTCTGGGTCTAGTTCTAAATGTTCCTGATTAATTTTTAGTTCATAAACTTCTGGCATTTTTGTGAAGGCTGCTAAACGAAGAGATGTGAAGTAATCTTCCATAGTTTTATGAACACATTGCACGGCGACGGCTTTTCTATCTCGGCGCCAAATCTCACCGGGGAATAATTGATCGCGTCCGGAAAAATAGCCAGCTTCGGGTTTAAAATAAAAAGGAAACTTATCTTTTTTCAGAAAAGGTAAAGAGGGATGGGGGACGGCGAACAGGAAATATCCACCGAATTTCAAAAGTTGGTAGGCTTTCTGCATCGTGCTAATAGTTTCTGAAACATTTAAGTAGTTGAACAGAAACATAGCCAGAACTAAATCGTATTGTTCGGACTCAGTTACCCCAAAATCACGAATATCAGCAGCTTCATAGGAAGCATTAGTAATCTGATGCTCGTTTTTTTGAATCAAGGCCTGCTCGATCATTTGTGATGAAATATCAATCCCATGAACATATTGAGCGCCTCGGTTAATTAACTCTCTTCCTACATAACCTTCCCCACAGCCTAGATCTAATATTTTCTTATTGACAATCGGTTCACATAAATCAATGACAAACGGACGAGCGGAGTAATCAGAAAGCAAAATCGGTTCTACTCGTTTCCAGTCTCCTGCGCTTTCGTCGTAAAGTTTTTTGGTTTCTTGTGTTGCTTTCATACCTATCTAACGTGATAAAATTTGCACTAATTTTGTTTTAGTCTAGCACTGTGCAAGTAATTACCCATAAAACTTTTACCAGTTAATCCGAAATCAGCTATCGCCAGAAAAACCAAATCTTCTTCTCCTAAGTTCACAGATTGATGCACGCACCAACGGGGAATAACAGCAAAAGTACCCGGTTCGACTTCGTTTTCATATTGATCAACAATAACTTTTCCTTGACCCTGAAGAAATACAAATACGGTTTCATGTGCGTGTCTGTGCATTTCATTCGCCTTTCCTGGCTTGACTATAACTAGGCGTGCATCTAAAACTTCTAGATCAAATGGCAGGCGAAATACGTTAAAATCAATATTGAGTTTATCAACCTTATTGTTGTATAAAGCCTCTAAGTTGCTGGCGCTGATTGTTGAAATAAGCTCCTTAGCTTCTTGCACATGAGTCAAGCTTTTTTGTTCATTAATTTTTTCGGTCAAGGCTCCCAGTCGCACTGTTTGAAAATCATGGTAAAGTTGTGATGCAAGCCTTAATATTGTTTGAGAGCATTGGCATTCATCAGATGGATTTTCAAGCCAATTTAACAAGTTCAGAACTTCTTCCTTGTGCTTTTCCCTTTGCATCCCGTATAGCAAAAGTGAACTCAATCCGGGTAGTAGTTTTTCCACTGGAACAGTAGATAAGTCTTCCGTCAATCCAATACGCATATCATTGATTTGATGCAATAAAAGTTCCTGTTCCTGATTAGACAGCTTTTTGCTTTTAATCATTTTAGTGAAAAGCGTAACAATCTTGGGTATGTCTGATGATGTCAAAGATTTATCTAGCGCCAACGCACGTTCATACATATTGTCCCAGTAAGCAGCACGTAGATCTAAGGCTTTTAACATTCCTTTCCGTAATTCCAGAACAGCCTGTTCGCCTTCACTGGCTAATTCCTTAGCAATTTCAACTAAAGTTAAGCTGTGTTCATCCTCCACTTCTGTATGTAAAGGAAAAAATACATATTGCTGCAAGGATAATGATGTATGGTTTTTAATCGCTTCAATAATGTGTTTGTAGATAAATTTAACAACAGATTCAGTCCCTAAACCTATGGCTCCAATAGCTTGGAGTGAGCTTCCATTCTGGAGCAGCGATAAGAATGATTCACGCCAGATTTCCACTTCAACACAAGGCGGTTGCCTGCTATCTACTCCCATCGCTTCTTGAAAACGCTTGAATAACTGTGGGTGAGGAATTTCCTGTACCCACTCGTCCTTAATACCTAATTTACGGATTGCTTCGAGATCTTCATGGTGTAGATGTCCGTTTTCTTCAGCTAAGTTCTTCAGCAGGTGATTTCGATGAGTGGGATTTTCTAGCTTTGATATTACTGCTGTTAAATAACGGGAAAACCAGTCACTATAAGCTCCGTATTGACTGGCAAAGTCTTTCATAACTTCATCAATATGTTGAAATTCTCCTTTTTCTAAAGCAAGTAAATACGGATGATTAATCGCTCGATGGCTTAGTGCTTCTTCGATTAAATTTTCCATTTTTTCTCATCCCCCGATAGCCGCCCTCTTTTAAATACCATCACAAAATTGGCCAATTGTCAATAGCTTTTGAGATGCGCTCCCCCTAAAAACAGATCATTCTTGGTTAAGATTCTCTGAGATTTTCTCTCTCTAATTCGATTAAATTATCGATTTTTTTTAGCTTGGCATCCCCAGCAAGATAACCGATACCGCGATGTAAATGTAAGCGAAATTGTTGAGTTAGAGTTTCTTTATCGGTTCCTAATCCGTCTTGATGACAACGTTGTTTGAGGGCAATTAAGAAAATATCGGCCATTTCTCCCCCGAATACTTTCCAAGATAATTCTACATTGCTATCGGCAGGAATGGGAACGGGAGAGGGGAGACTCGGTTCGGCAAGGGAACGACAAAAAGCCCAACGACAGAGGATATTCCATTGGTCAATTTTGGTGTAGCGTTTTAATTTTATTAGGCTATCTTTGGCGGTTTGGGATAGTCGAAAACGTTCGATCGGTGATTCCATAATTTATAATTTTACCTCGAGCTGACTGATGATAAAATAGTTAGTCATTCTCAATCCTGTTTAATAGGATAGTGGGAAGTAGGGAGTTTTTTTCAGTGTTGCCAAAGGCACGGCGTAGCCGTCCAGTAAACAGTAATCAGTGAACTGATAACTCGCATCTGATAACTGATAAATGATAACTGATGAGTGCATCTCAAATTTGCAGAAATAACGACAATCGGCAATTATCAGTAACTCTTAAATTATTACAGATGTATCAGCAGCCGCGTGTAAGCATCCCACCGAAAAACTAATGCGCGGGGGGTTTGGGGGCGGCGCCACGCCCCCAACGGGGGGTTTGGGGGGTAGAACCCCCCAAAAGCTTGGATTGGGGAATTTATCTGAGTCATAATCTTACCAAAAGTAGCGATCGGGGTGAATAGTGGTTTGACGTTGTTGGGAATTGTATTCTAGCAGGTATTTTCGGGCGATTACTTCCTGTTCTTCTAATAAGAGTAGCTCATTTTGTCCAATTTCTGTATCGGTGGAAAGGAGGATAACTTGAGAGGAAGCGGCGGGAAAATAACGTTCAACTAAATTATGGCGATGGGAAGAATCTAAACGTCCGAGGGGTGTATCGATAGCGATGGGTAAATCTCGTCCGGAGACTCGCGCTAATCCCCACAAAAAAGCGATCGCTAATAGTTGTTTTTCTCCGGCAGAAAGACGGTGTTTAGGCACATTTTGTCCATCGGGACCAAAGAGAGATAGACCAAAAGTATCAGCATCGATCGCTATTTTCTGCACCAGATCGGACTTATGCAATAAATAACGAAAACATTCCGCCACTTCTCCCTCTAATCTATTTAATTTTTTTAAAGTTAAGCGTTCTTTAAATACTTTTAAAGTTTGCTGTGCTTTGACAATAGCATTGACGATGTGTTCGTTACTTTGGGATTCTAAAGCTTTCTCACTATAGGCAAATAATTCTTTTTTAGTTTTCTCAATTTTCTTTTTGATTTCCTCATAATTTTTGTGGCTTTGCTCGTATTCCGCTTGAGCATTTAAATACTTTTTCTGAGCGGTTTTTAAGTTATTACTCAGGGTTTCGTATTCTTCGGGAGAGGCTGCTACTGCTAATTCTCGCTCTAAATTATCTAAGTCAGCTTCCAGATTTCTTAATTGTTCCCTTGCTTGATGGGCGAGGTTAATTTGTGCCGGTAATTGATGGGTTAAGACTCGATTTAATAACTCGATCGCCTCCTCGTCTAAATCTAAGTAAGGAGTAATCAAACAATCGCTATCCTCAGCTAAAAACTGATTTTCTTGCTGTAAAAATTCTCTAATATTCTCTAATTGTTCTAAATTTAAATTCAGTTGTTCTAAATAAGCAAGTAACTTTTTATCTCTGGATTCTAAAACCGATTGAGCGACTTTAGCTGATTGAAATTGTAGCTCTTTTTCTCCCTGAATTTTAGCCGCTTCTAGGAGAGGAAAAATTAACTTTAATGGTAAAAATTCCCCCGCTAATTGACCTAAATATTCTCTCTGGTTATCTAGCTTTTTATCTAAATCCTTTTTTCTGCTCTCTAATTGACTTCTTTCGGCGGCAATTTTTCCGCCATCAATGCGAAATTTATCCGAGACTGCATCAAAATCATTTCTAACCAAATCTAAATTTTTTTGTTGAGTTTCCATCTCTTGCCGAGCCAATTCTAAATCCTCTTGGTACTGGGCTAATTTTTTCTCGATAGCTTCAATAGTTGCCAGTTCATTCTCTGCCGCTAATAACCTACGCTTGCGACTAGCTAAAATATCAAGATCAACTGCTAATCTTTCCGCTAATTCTAACCCTAATAAAGTCTGCATCGAATCCTTAACACTGTCAGGAGGTACATCCTGTTCTGCCAATTCTTTTACCTGTTCCCCATCAAATAAAAACAGGTTAGAAATACCCAAAGGTAATAAAGTTTCAATATATTCATCCCAAGTATTAGCTAAGGCAGGATCAGGCCAATCTTCATCTAAAATACCGAGGGTATCCTTACCATCTTTGGGCTGTTTTGTCCAGTATCTAACGATACGATATTGTCGCCATTGTTCATTAACTAGATGTTCAAAAGCCAGTTCAATTCTAGCTTGATCGATGAGGGAAGCTTGATGATTAACTGCTTGACTGAGAAACTCGGCATAACTTAAATTATTGCGAGTAGAACATTTAGCCCGCGCACCGTACAAAGCCAAACGAATCGCATCCATTAAAGTAGTTTTGCCGCCGCCATTCATGCCTCCCAAAAGGATAATTGGACAGGGATTGTTGTCTTTTTCGGGACGTAAATTAATCACTTGACGACCGGCGTAGGGACCGAAATTTTGCAAAACTAATTCAGTAAAAATCATTAACAGTCAGCCTTAGTTAAGTCGAAAGTTTTAGGGAATCTCCTGTAAAAATTATACCAGAAAAAGTGCCGCAGATATTTTTTTACACCCCAGAGAAAAACCCCAGATTTTATACTATAGCATTGATCACCATCGCCTAGATATAATTAGGGTCTGCGGAAAAAACTCTAAGATCCCCCCGCCTGTCGGCACCCCGCTTATTAAGGGGGGCAGGGGGGATCGAGTGCAAAACCTATCTTCTATTTAATTGCAAACAGCTACTTAATTAAAGTCTGCTGATTGTTACTTTCCAGTTTATTACTGGGCATGAGCCTATTTTTTGAAAAAATCGTTATGATCGGCGTGAAAGTGCCAACACAGGGGAGAAAATTGCTATGATCACGATCGGCGAATATTTATGCCAGTGTCTCCATAGTTTAGGGGTTAATCATATTTTTGGGGTGCCGGGGGATTATGTCCTCGATTTGATGGATGTTTTGGTGGAAAGTCCGATCGAATTAGTTTGCACCTGTAATGAGCTTAACGCGGGTTATGCCGCCGATGCCTACGCGCGAGTCAAAGGTATGGGCGCTGTCTGTGTCACCTACGGAGTCGGGGGGTTTAGCCTCGTTAATGCTGTGGTCGGTGCTTACGCTGAAAGAGTTCCCTTGGTGGTAATTAGTGGGGCTTCCGATCGCTCGATTCGCCGGGATAATTTATTATTACACCACACCACGGGCGATTATAATCTGCAATTGTCCATCATGGAAAAAGTCACGGTTGCCTCGGTTATTCTCACTAATTCTGCCCAAGCAGCCAGTCAAATCGATCAAACTTTAGCCGCTTGTTTGCATCACAAACGTCCCGTGTATATCGAAATTGCCCGGGATCTAGTCTATCGTCCCTGTATCCCCTCAGAAAAGCCAATTTATTTAACCGATAATCTCACGGATGCCGCCGCTTTAGAAGAAGCCATTGAAGAAGCGGCTTTTTTATTAGAAAAAGCGGAAAAACCAATTATTTTAGCAGGGGTAGAATTCCATCGGTTTAAACTCCAGGATAAGTTGCTGAAACTTTTAGAAGTAACGGGTTATCCCTTAGCCACCACTATTTTAGGTAAGTCGTCAATTTCGGAAATGCAGCCGCAATTTATCGGCACTTATGTGGGGGCATTAAGTCGCGAATACGTTAGTCAACGGGTGGAAAATGCCGATTGTGTCCTCTGTTTAGGGGCGATCATGTCCGATATGAATTTAGGGGGATTTACGGCTAATTTAAATCCCAATAATTTGATTAATGCCAATTCCGAGAAAGTAAAAATTAAACATCACTTCTACCAACCAGTATTCCTAGGGGATTTTATCGATGGTTTAATTGATAAGCTAAGTCACAAAGAAGCAGCTACACTAGAGATTAAACCTGCGGCCGAATTGAAGAATTTAGAATTCATCGCCGTGCCGGAGCAAAAATTAACTAATGCTCGTTTTTATGAGCGAATGAATCATTTTATCGCTCAAGAATCTTTTGTTATTTCTGATACAGGGGACGCAATTATTGCCACAATTGATTTATTAATGCCCCAAAAAACCGACTTTATTGGTCAAGCATTTTATCTCTCTATTGGTTATTCAATTCCCGCCTGTTTAGGAGTAGCTTTTGCCGCACCAAATACTCGTCCTATCGTCTTTGTGGGTGATGGTGCTTTTCAAATGACCGCCCAAGAACTTTCGACAATTATCCGTCACCATCTCAATCCAATTATCTTTTTAATTAACAATGATGGTTACACGATCGAGCGGGTAATTCAGGATAATATTTATAATGATCTACAACCGTGGAAATATCACCAATTACCGGCAGTATTTAACGGGGAAAGTTGGAGTTGTCAAGTCAGGACAGAAGGGGAATTAGAAAAGGCTTTATCGATTGCCCAGGGTAACATCGATCGCCTATCATTTATTGAAGTACATCTCGATCGTTTTGACTGTTCCCAAGGCTTAACTCGTTTAGGTCAAGCTTTACGTTCACCCCATACTTAGACTGGTTATGCTATCCGGTTTTGACTGTGTGAAGCTGCCCTAAGACACCAGACTGAAACTCTTTTCGCTCCCAAGAGTCAACAATTAAGATACAATCGGTATCTTAATCAAAGTTTGCCGGTGACAACCGCAACTAAAAACCATATGAATGCTTTTTGGAAACAAATCACCCTACTGAACTTTTCCCCCGCTTCTTGGTCAAAATATAGCTATCTGCATCGTTTCGTCGGCCTTTTTAGTCAATGGCGACAGGGTAGCCGGTTTGTGGAGTGGACAGAACTGATGGGTGCGCTGTTAATCTCTCTCCTTATCGCCACTGCGCCGTTTTTCTCCACCAGTCAAATTGGTTTTTTATTGTTAGCAATAGCGGGTTATTGGCTACTCTTAACCCTTGTGGATGAAGGCAAAATCGGGGTGACACCGATTCACATTTTGGTACTTTTATACTGGGGAATTGCCACGGTTTCTACGGCTTTTTCTCCCGTTAAAACCGCAGCTTTGGAAGGATTAATTAAATTAACTCTCAATCTAATCTTTTTTGCTTTTACCGCCCGAATCATGCGATCACCACGCCAGACAAATTGGATTCTGACTACTTTAGTTTTAACCGCCTTAGCAGTCAGTGTTTACGGCATTCGCCAGCAAATTTTTGGTGCGGAACAGTTAGCAACGTGGAACGATCCCACTTCAGAATTAGCGGGAGATACTAGGGTTTATAGTTATCTCGGTAATCCTAATTTATTAGCTAGTTATTTATTACCCGGTATTGCTTTTAGCGGTGCTGCATTATTTGTGTGGCAGGGATGGCTACCGAAAATTTTAGCGGCTTTATTAACTTTAGCCAATGCCGCTTGTTTATTTTTTACCGAGAGTCGTGGCGGTTGGATTGGTTTGATGGTCTTAGGAATTGTCTTCTTATTGCTATTATTTTATTGGTTCAAAAGTTATCTACCGTTATTTTGGCAAACATGGCTTTTACCCTTAGTTTTAGGGGGTTTAGCCGTGGTGGTTTTAGGGGCGATTTTATTGGTGGAGCCGCTGCGAATTCGGGTGATGAGTATTTTTGCTGGCCGGGAAGATAGTAGTAATAACTTTCGGATTAATGTTTGGGATGCAGTTATCCGCATGATTCAAACTTATCCGCTTTTGGGCATCGGACCGGGTAATGATGCTTTTAAGAAAATTTACCCACTATTCATGAAGCCAAAATACACGGCTTTAAGTGCCTATTCTGTGCTATTAGAAATCATGGTAGAAACGGGAATTATTGGTTTTACCTGTTTCCTCTGGTTATTAGTCACAACTATCGGCCAAGGCATCCATCAAATTAAACTTTTACGCGATAAAATGGATAGTCAAGGCTTTTGGTTAATCGGGGCAATTGCCGCTATGGCCGGAATTCTTGCCCACGGTTTTTTTGATACAGTTTGGTATCGTCCCCAAGTTAGCACCCTATGGTGGTTAGTTTTGGGTTTAATTGCTAGTCGTTGTTATTCCCCCGCTAGGGATTTAAAGTAGTTCAGGCACAGATGCGATCCTCGATCGCCACCGATTGCAGAAGTCTTTCCACGATAACTTTAGCTTGACGACCGTGACTAGGAATCAGACGATGGCAGAAGACGTAGGGAGTAATCAGCTTAACATCATCGGGGATAGCATAATCGCGACCTTCGAGGAAAGCGTAAGCTTGAACTGCTTTTTGCAAAACCACACAACCCCGGGGACTGACTCCTAAACTAATATCTTCATGATCACGGGTAGCGCGGACTAAATCGACGATATATTGCTGTAAAGCAGGAGCTACCTTGACCAGACTGACTAATCTTTGCAATTCTCCCACCTGTTCTAAGGAAATACAAGCTTCTAGGGATTTAACCGTCTCTTGAGAATGCTGTCTTTGTAACATTTTTAATTCTTCTGCTGCGCTGGGATAACCCAAACTCAGGCAAACGGCAAAACGGTCCATTTGTGCTTCTGGAAGCGGAAAAGTGCCTTGATATTCGATCGGGTTTTGGGTGGCGATAACAAAGAAAGGTTGGGGGACCGGCCGCGCTTCTCCATCGACGGTAACTTGTTTTTCTTCCATGACTTCTAGAAGTGCCGATTGGGTGCGCGGTGTGGCCCGGTTGATTTCATCGGCCAAGAGGACGTTAGCAAAAGCGGGGCCGGGGATAAATTCAAATTCGCGACTGTTGGGGTTCCAAATCGTGGTTCCCGTGATATCACTAGGGAGGAGGTCAGGGGTGCATTGTACCCGTTGGAAACGACCGTTAATTGAACGCGCTAAGGATTTGGCTAACAGGGTTTTGCCGACTCCGGGGACATCTTCCAGGAGAGCGTGACCACCACTGAGCAAAGCCACCAGCACAATGCGAATCGATTCGGTTTGGCCGACGATGCTCTGGCTCAAATTTTCCATCAAAATATCAATAGCGTCTCTCATAGCACAAATGGGGTATTCTGTCAAGAAGATTAATGTTAAGTTTTCTTGATCTTAACGATTCTTTTCCTAATTTGCCCACACTAACGGGAAAAGTTGACAGACAATGGCGGTAATTTTTCTGCTAGGGAGCTAATCGGGGTTAGGGTGGCGAGCATAGAGAAAATTAGTTAAGAATTGTTGCCAGTGGGCGAAATCAAGATTTTAAGTCGGTTCAGTACGGTAAAATCGAGAAGAATTTCTCTTAATCAGTGAAGATGAAAGCTAGTTCGCTCGTTTTTAGTCTTGTTTTAGGAATCGCTGCCAGTACATTAACCAATAGTTTACCCGAAAATTTGACTTTCAATTCTCGGAAAATATTGGCTCAAGATCAGGCTCCTTCCTGTCCCCTTCCTCCAGATCTTGCCATCACTTTTCGCAATAGTGAATGTCAGGCAGTTACCCTAGAAAAACCCCAGACTTTTTTCCGTTATTATAGTGACGAAAATAGCAAAAAAGGTCGTTTTCTGACCACGGATGAATATGCCACCAATGTGGAGGCGATCAGAAATTTAGCCCTCGATCAAAAGTGGAATCCTCCCAATCAAGCGACTAAAGTAGTATCGGTGACTTTACCTGCGGGAACAACGGTTTATCAAGGAATTGTCGCCCCCCAGAATCCACCTTATTGTTATCACGGTGGTGGTCAGCAAACTTTTATTAAAGACTCGCGAGATGCCAATATACAATGGGGAGAGGGGCGAGGACTAACGCTTACATCTCTTTGGTGTCGCTAGAATATTATGGAAACGAACATGAGGGAATTAGTTCAATCAATTGACCAAGCTATTACCGTGGCCGAACAGATGCGGGAAACAAAAATATCGACTCGGATTGAGGGTTTAATTTCTGTCCTGAAAACCATCAAAAGTCAGGCTTTAGCTGGTCAATTACCACCGTCTCAAGGCATTGTTACCCTAGGATTAGCGCGAGAAGTAGCTGATTGGATCGATTCCCTCGATTCTCCTTTATTGAAAGCGGTGGGTAAAGTGGAAAGAGAATACCAAAAATATTAGGAATTGTCAGTTACAGAAGTTAGAATTAATCGAGAGCGATCGCAGTCTATCTCGATCTGATTTTTTAATCGATCGAGAGAATTAAATTTCTGTTCTGGTCGCAGGAATTGCACTAAATCCATCGTTAAAATGCGATCATATACATTGCCCGACCAATCCAATAAATGGATTTCCACACTGATAGTTTTTCCCTCGATTGTGGGACGATAACCGATGTTCATAACTGCCGGTAAGCGAGAACCATCAAGAGGCACCCAACCGCAATAAACCCCCAGTCGCGGCAATAATTTATCGGGAGGAACCTGTAGATTAGCGGTATGAAAACCTAATGTTCTGCCCAGTTGTTGCCCGACGACCACGCGACCGGTTAAACTATAGGGACGACCTAACATTTGCCCAGCTTGCTCAACGTTTCCTGCTGCCAAAGCTTGACGAATTAGGGAACTACTAATCCGACCCGCCCCACAGTTTTTTAAACCAACAATCTCGACTTTAATATTAAATTGAGAGGCGATCTGTAATAAATCTTCGGCTGTACCTTGACGACGATAACCGAAGCGAAAATCTTGACCAACACTGATCGATTTAGCCTGTAATTTTTCTACTAAAATCTGTTCGACAAAAGCCAAGGGAGTCAGGGAAGCTAATTGAGCAGAGAAAGGCAGTAAAACCAATTGTTTAACGCCTAAATTCTCTAAAACCTCCACCTTTTCCCCTAGAGGAGTTAATAACTGCCATTTTTCCCCCGTAAAAAATTCCCGCGGGTGGGGAGTAAAACTAACAACGGTGGGATAAGCGGGTTCATCCTGAAAAATTGGCTGTAGGACGGTTTGATGACCTAGGTGCAAACCATCAAAGTTACCAAGAGCGATCGCACTAGGGGCTAAAATACGGGTATTAGGGGAATCTACAATCCACACGCTGGCTTTAGGAACAGATACAAGAGAACAATTCAAGCGATTAATCTTGAGTGTAGCCTTTTGATTCTATATCAATCGGGCGATCAAGCTAAAAAAACACCCCCAATTACTTGGAGGCTTTTTCAAAGAAAAATAACTGTCATTAACCTTCGGCTAATTTCAGATCCCGCAGGGTGCTAATATCCACTTGAATCGATGGACCCATGGAGGAAGAAACGTAAACTGTGCGCCAGTAACGCCCCTTGGCCCCAGAAGGACGGTTTCTGTCCACCGTTTCCTGTAAAGCTTTCAAATTAACTAACAGATCCTCAGCACTAAAAGAAGCTTTACCAAATTGAACGTGAACGATCCCAGTGCGATCGGCCCGGAATTCCAATTTACCCGCTTTAAACTCAGAGATCGCTCCCGTTAAATCCGTGGTTACGGTTCCCCCTTTCGGTGAAGGCATTAAACCCCGTGGACCAAGTTGACGACCTAATTTCGCCACTTTCGGCATCATATCGGGGGTGGCGATTAACACCTCGAAATCCATCATCCCCTTGGCGATTTCTTCGATTAATTCTTCCGAACCAACGATATCGGCCCCGGCGTTGTTCGCTTCCTGTACCTTTTCCCCGCGAGTAATGACCGCTACTCGCACCGTGCGTCCGGTTCCTTTGGGTAAACTTACCGTTGTCCGCAGTTGTTGGTCGGTATATTTAGGATCGATGCCTAAACGAATATGAGCTTCGGCGGTTTCGTCGAATTTCGCCGTCGCTAATTCCTTTAATAATGTTAGTGCCTCTAATGGCTCGTAGGCTTTATTTTCTACCTTAGCCTGGGCATCTCGCAAACGTCGTGAAACTTTTTTTACCATCTGATTTGTTGCTCCTTGGGTAATAACGAAGCTTAACTTCTCCCCGTAATAAGATTTAGTCTGAGATCTTGACACCCATATTTCTGGCCGTTCCCGCCACAATATTCATGGCCGCTTCGATGTCGTTAGCGTTAAGATCGGGCATTTTAGTTTGGGCGATTTCGCGTAATTGGTCGCGGGTAATGGTGGCGACAAATTTCTTGTTAGGTTCGTTGGAACCTCTTTCCACACCAGCCGCTTTACGGATGAGAACGGAAGCGGGGGGAGTTTTGAGGACAAAGGTAAAACTCCGATCCTCAAAAACGGAAATTTCCACAGGGATGATCATCCCGGCCTGATCGGCGGTTTTAGCGTTGTAATCTTTACAAAACGCCATAATATTCACCCCGTGTTGACCTAAAGCAGGACCCACGGGAGGAGCAGGGTTAGCCTTACCAGCAGGTAAAGCTAGTTTAATAATTGCGACGACTTTTTTAGCCATGATTTAGTTTTGTTTTTCGACTTGATTAAATTCCAATTCGACCGGGGTATCCCGACCAAAAATGGAGAGCAGGGCCTTGAGTTTGCCGCGCTCGGGACTAACTTCGATCACTTCCCCTTCAAAGTCCTTAAATGGACCGGATAGGACTAAGATTTGATCGCCAACTTCCATATTGATTTTGACGACCGGTTCTTGAATCTGAGCTTGTTTGAAGATGCGATCAACTTCTGACATACTCAAGGGTAGCGGGGTGACGTGACCGCGGCCGCGTCCGTAGTGCCGTTTTTGTTCGGCCCCGACAAAGTTGATCACATGGGGGGTGTTTTTCACCACCTGCCAAGCGTCATCATCCATGATCATTCTGATCAGGACATAACCCGGGAAGACTTTTTCCTCGCCGTGTTGCCGTGAGCCATCCTTGCGGACTTTGACGGTGGCCGCTTGGGGAATCTGAACTTGCAGAATGCGATCGGCCACATCGAGGGTGTGGATGCGCTGTTCCAAATTAGCTTTGACCCGTTTCTCACAACCGGAAGCCACCTGCACGGCATACCAACGGGGTTTTTTCGGTAGGTCGCTAAGATTGAGTTCTTCGGGAAACTGCTCTTCTTCTAGACTCATGGGAACACCTTCCCCGCACCCCAGGCAAAGAATTTATCGATTAGATAGATGAGAGTGGCTACCAAAGTCACCATTAACATCACCGCCGCCGATTCGCTCAAAAGTTGCTGACGGGAAGGCCAGACGACTTTGGCGAGTTCTTCTTTGGTTTCATTGACGAATTCCTTGACCTGAAAGGAGCTTCCCTCTTTCTTGTCGCTCGCGTCTTTTTCTAGGGTTTCTTTTTTGGCCACGATCGCTACTCCTTAAAATGATACTCAAGCTATCCTTAACTTATCATTTTCACCGGACAACCCACACTAACCCCCAGACATTTAGATTATGTCCTTTGCAATTATCGGCTTGGTGATTACCAAACGCGCCCTGGAGGACTTGAACCCCCGACATCAGGTTTTGGAGACCTGCGTTCTACCAACTGAACTAAGAGCGCCCATTCGCTAAACTATTGGGCTTTTTTAAGGCCTTTATTTATTATAGCGTAGTTGTTGGCGATTAAGCAACTTTCTTGGTTAGGCTGTCGCCGGAAATTTTTTAGAGGGGGCGATCGAAACGTTCTTGGACCCTGGTGGCTTTGCCAACCCGATCGCGCAGATAGTAGAGTTTCGCCCGACGTACTTTACCACGACGGATGATCTTGATATTGGCAACCCGGGGCGAGTGGAGCAGGAAAACTCTTTCTACTCCCACACCCTGGAAGACTTTGCGTACTGTAATCGTTTCGTTGATACCGCCATGGCGTTTGGCGATGACAATACCCTCGTAGGGCTGAATCCGCTCTTTATCTCCTTCAACGATTCGCACCCCTACCCGGATCGTGTCACCGACATGGATAATGGGCAGATCGCTCTTGAGATACTCGGCTTCGATTGATTTGATAATCTCTTCCGTTTTCATCGGCTTTCGTAAAACTGACAATTTACTATCATACCATATTTTTTTAAGTACAGCCTTTCTCGTCTAAATGAAATATGATCTAAACGGGATTAGGGACTTGCGCTTTGATAATGTATCTTTTGGGCGAACGCAGTTCGCCCCTACATTGTGGACAAAATCCGTTACTGTAGAAGTGCCAGGAACCTGCGCCCTCCGATCGCTCAAGTGTGCTGATCACCCTAAGTAGGGGGAAGTCCTTCGAGAGTCCCCGCAGCTAAGGGACTTACGCTTTGATAATATGCTATCTGGCTGGTCTGATTTTTCTACAGAGCGATTTTCTGGCTGGGATATTATTCCCAAGCAAGTCCCCCACGTCCAGCTTATAGTAGTAGCCAACAACCCCGACGAGCAAGCCATTTGCGCCCAATACCTGCGCCATAATCGCGTCAGATACTTTGCTTTGATCTAAGATTGAGTCAGCAATATCTAATTTGGAGTCTCAGGCAATGGAAATAATTCTCGCTGCGTTGGCTGCTGGTGCGGCGGCTGCTGCTAAGGATACGGCAGGAACAGCCGTTAAGGATGCTTATGAGAGTTTAAAAGCGTTGATTAAGAAGAAGTTTGCAGAAAAAGGGAAAACAGATGATAGTGATATCGTCGATAAACATGAGAAAAAACCAGATTCAGAGGGGGTAAAAACACTGCTTAAAGAAGAGTTACTTGAAGCAAAAATTGATAGAGATGCAGAGGTTATTAAGACAGCAGAAGAATTACTTAAGCAATTAAAACCTGAAGAATTTGCCGCAGGTAAGTATAATATTAATGTTGGTGATGATATTAAAGGAATGGTGGGAGATGGTACTTTGAAGGGAATTGCAGGAGATATTAGTGGTGGAGATATTAGTCAGAACATTAATTAGTTGAGGATTATTTAGGAGGGAAATTTATGTCAATTACTGTTGAGGTAGAACTTAAAGATTTTCTAATTCAAATCAATCAAAAGTTAGACAATCTTCAAAAAGATGTTACTGATATTAAGATTGAACTTAGTGAAGTTAAAGGTGAAATTAAGCGTCTGGAGGGAAAAATTGATGGTGTCGAGAAGCGTCTGGAGGAAAAAATTGATGGTGTCGAGAAGCGTCTGGAGGAAAAAATTGATGGTGTCGAGAAGCGTCTAGAGGAAAAAATTGATGGTATTGAGAAGCGTCTAGAGGGAAAAATTGATGGCGTGGAAAAGCGCTTAGAGAATCAAGAGTTTGTCAGTCGAGGGATTTTAGTCGCTTTAATTGTAACGATTTTAGGCGGTTTGGCTAAATTGTTTGGTTTAGTAGGAAGTCCTTAAAGAGTGCTAATTCTAAAACTGCAATTTAAAGTTAACTTGAAAAGAATAATTTTGGGGTAGCAAAAATGACTGATAAAAGTTATTATTCAGAAATAGGAGGTGATGTTAAAGGTCTTATTGGTGATGGTGAATTTAAGGGAATTGCAGGTGATATTAGTGGGGGTGTAATCAATCAATATATTATTACCCAAAAGTCAGGAGTTGAGATTCAGGCTCAAACTTTAATTACGGGTTCACCTTATTTGGGTTTAAGGAAGTTTGAGGTAGATGACAAGGATAGGTTTTTTGGGCGAGATAATTGGATTATTGAGTTAACTGATTATTTAAAGCAAAAGAATGTTTTATTGCTTTTAGGTGCGTCAGGAAGCGGTAAATCTTCTCTCGTGCAAGCGGGTTTAATTCCTAAGTTAAAGGATAATTTGGGCGCAAATAAATTGGTTAATTTAACTTTTGTTCCTGATGTTAATCCCTTTGAGTCTTTTTATGGTTGTCTTTTGGCAAATAGATATAAACAATCCCAAGCGAAATTAGCACAATCTGTTCAGGAAGATACTTTAATTAAGGTGGTTGAAGGATTAAAAAATAATTCTGATTTATGGTTTATTTTTATTGACCAATTTGAGGAATTATTTACTCGTACACCGAAGACAGAAAGGGATATTTTTATTAAAAGTTTGGTTAATTTAATTGAAAAGAATGATAGTTGGGTTAAAATTGTGATGACGATGAGGGCGGATTTTTTAGATAAATTAAGTCCTTATCCCAGTTTAGGAAAAATCCATGATCAGTATAGCAAGATGTTAACGGATATGGACGAAAGTGAGTTAAGATTAGCTATTGCTGAACCGGCGGCGAGAAATGGGGTAATCTTTGAAAAGGGATTAATTAATCAAATTATTGCCGATTTTTATGAACAGGCTGGCTCTTTACCTCTGTTACAATATACGTTAGATTTATTGTGGCAAAAAAATCATATTCAAGAGCGGATTTTAAATATTAAGATTTATCAAGAGATTGGTGGGGTAACGGGTGCGCTAGAAAAACAAGCGGATAAAATTTATAGTCAATTTAATGAACAGCAACGGAAAGCAGCAGAGGAAATTTTTCTAGAGTTAATTAGTTTAGAAGGGGAAAAAGCGGTTAGCAGAAGGGCGAATAAATCGAGTTTTGAACAGGAGGAAATGCAAAGGGAGGTTCTCTATCAATTGATAGATAATCGTCTTTTGGTGAGTAAGGGAGAAGACGGGAAAGCAACGGTTGAGGTGGCACATGAAGAATTGTTGCGGTGTTGGAAAGTGTTACAGGATTTAATTAGGGAAAAGGAGGAGATAATTGTTCTGAGAAGTCGTTTATATGCTGATGCTAAACAGTGGGATGATTTACAGAAGCAAGATGCAGTAAAAGCGAGTAGTGAGCTTTGGGGAGGTTCTAAGTTGGCTAAAATTGTTGAGTTTCAAAAGAATAATTCTCTGCCTAATTTAGAGGCTGTGGCGATTGAGTTTATTAAGGCGAGTATTAGTCAAGCAGAACGACAAAAAAATGAAAAAATTAGAACAGCGCGAATAATTACAGCGGGTTCTTTGGTGGCGGTGGTGATTAGTACTGGATTTGGTTTAATGGCGTGGAAACAAACACAACAAGCGGAACTCAATCTGGCAAATGCTCGCGGGTTTTCTTCCTTGTCTTTGTTTGATAGAGGAAAAGAATTAGAGGCTTTTGTTGAAGCGATTAAAGCAGGAAAAACCCTACAAAAGCAGCAGGCATCCGACACGAAGGTGACGAATGCCTTACAGGAACTTCTCAACCGCAAAAGTGAACGCAATCGCTTAGAAGGGCATGGTAGATATGTCCATAGCGTTAATTTTAGTCCTAACGGCAAGACTTTGGTGAGCGGTAGTGATGACAAAACTATCAAACTCTGGAATGTAGAAACAGGCCAAAAACTCCACACCTTCGAGGGGCATGGTGGCCCTGTCTATAGCGTTAATTTTAGTCCTGACGAGGGCAAGACTTTGGTGAGCGGTAGTGATGACAAAACTATCAAACTCTGGAATGTAGAAACAGGCCAAGAAATCCGTACCCTCAAGGAGCATGGTGGCACTGTCTATAGCGTTAATTTTAGTCCTGACGGCAAGACTTTGGTGAGCGGTAGTGATGACAAAACTATCAAACTCTGGAATGTAGAAACAGGGAAAGAAATCCGCACCCTCAAGGGGCATAAAGGCCCTGTCTATAGCGTTAATTTTAGTCGCAACGGCAAGACTTTGGTGAGCGGTAGTGGTGACAAGACTATCATACTCTGGGATGTAGAAACAGGCGAAAAACTCCACACCTTCGAGGGGCATAATGGCCCTGTCTATAGCGTTAATTTTAGTCACGACGGCAAGACTTTGGTGAGCGGTAGTGGTGACAAGACTATCAAACTCTGGAATGTAGAAAAACCCCAAGAAATCCGCACCCTCAAGGGGCATAATAGCCGTGTCAGAAGCGTTAATTTTAGTCCCAACGGCAAGACTTTGGTGAGCGGTAGTTGGGACAACACCATCAAACTCTGGAATGAGTCAACAGGCCAAGAAATCCTCACCCTCAAGGGGCATGAAGGCCCTGTCTGGAGCGTTAATTTTAGTCCTGACGAGGGCAAGACTTTGGTGAGCGGTAGTGATGACGGGACTATCAAACTCTGGAATGTAGAAATAGTCCAAACCCTCAAGGGGCATGATGACCTTGTCAATAGCGTTGAGTTTAGTCCTGACGAGGGCAAGACTTTGGTGAGCAGTAGTGATGACGGGACTATCAAGCTCTGGGATGTAAAAACAGGCGAAGAAATCCGCACCCTCAAGGGGAATGATTACCCTGTCAGAAGCGTTAATTTTAGTCCCGACGGCAATACTTTGGTGAGCGGTAGTGATGACAAAACTATCATACTCTGGGATGTAAAAACAGGCAAAAAAATCCACACCTTCGAGGAGCATAATGGCCTTGTCAGAAGCGTTAATTTTAGTCCCAACGGCGAGACTTTGGTGAGCGGTAGTTGGGACGGTACTATCAAACTCTGGGATGTAGAAAAACGCCAAAAAATCCACACCTTCGAGGTGCATCATCGTGTCAGAAGCGTTAATTTTAGTCCCGACGGCAAGACTTTGGTGAGCGGTAGTAATGACAAAACTATCAAACTCTGGGATGTAAAAACAGGCAAAGAAATCCACACCTCCTATGCCTTCAAGGGGCATGAGGGTCCTGTCAGAAGCGTTAATTTTAGTCCCAACGGCGAGACTTTGGTGAGCGGTAGTTATGACAAAACTATCAAACTCTGGGATGTAAAAACAGGCAAAGAAATCCACACCTTCGAGGGGCATGATGGCCCTGTCAGAAGCGTTAATTTTAGTCCTAACGGCAAGACTTTGGTGAGCGGTAGTGATGACAAAACTATCAAACTCTGGAATGTAGAAAAACGCCAAGAAATCCGCACCCTCCATGGGCATAATAGCCGTGTCAGAAGCGTTAATTTTAGTCCCAACGGCAAGACTTTGGTGAGCGGTAGTTGGGACAACACTATCAAACTCTGGAAGGTAGAAACAGACTCGAATTTATTGAATTTAGATGCTTTAATGGGGCGTAGTTGCGATTGGGTGCGGGCTTATTTGCACAATCCTAATTCTGGTGTTAGGGAGGAGGATAGGGGTTTGTGTGATGGGATTGGGGGTAAATCGTCAGTATCAGGATTTTGAGGATTAGAGGATTTTCAGGATGCTCAATCTTAAAAGATTGTCAGGAGTTTCCAAGTAAATAATCCAGTTAATCCTAAAATCCCGTTAATCTTGGTTTAGACTTCTTTGTGAGGATACAGAAGGATTGTAGGGCGATGCAGAAGAGTTGTAGGACAATACACAAAGATTGTAGGACAATGCAGGACTTAAACGCTTTAATGGGGCGTAGTTGCGATTGGGTGCGGGTTTATTTGCACAATCCTAATTCTGGCGTTAAGGAGGAGGATAGACATTTGTGTGATGGGATTGGTGAGGAGAAGTGATAATATAGTTACATATTATGGAGATTTAGAGAAGAAAATGATCTTACTCAATTATTGTGAAAAAGCTTTACAAAAAGCACAATACAAAAGGCTAAATGACGGTACTTGGTTTGCTGAAATAGAAGGCTTTCAAGGCGTTTGGGGAAATGGATTGACCGTTGAAGAATGCCGTCAAGACTTACTAGAAGTTCTAGAAGAATGGATCATTTTAAAATTACAAGATGGCGACCCTTTACCTATCATAGATGGATTAGAAATTAAAGTTACAACAGTTGCAGAAGTTTAGTTATGCCATCAGCAATTTCTCGCAGAAAATTAATCAGAAAATTGAAAGCTTTAGGTTACACAGGACCTTTTTCTGGTAGTAAACATCAATTTATGAAAAAGGGTCAACATAAAATTCGCATCCCTAACCCTCATGGAAATCAAGAAATCTCTACAGATTTAGTTAAGGAAATTCTCAAACAAGCGGGTATTAGTGATGAAGAATGGGACAACAGTTAAACAGTATTGGTTATATATTTAGGATTTGATCTTTATGATTCTTTTCATATCGCTTGCGCTGAATATGCTAGAATAGACGTATTGTTAACCACCGATGACAGATTACTGAGAAAAGCCATAAAATACAGTAAATTATTGCAAGTAAAATTAGCAGAATTAAATATCTTAACCAATTAAAAAAGCGAGAAAGTATTAGCAACCCTTCTCGCTTTATTATAACTAAACCAACGCCTCCACAGCTTGCGGAACTACTGCCGTCTCAGTTGTGGTATTTTCCCCTAGGTAAATTCCCAAAGAACGGGCTGTTTTGACGATAAAACCATCAGGATCCACGGGATAGGCACAGCGATGCTCTTGATGACATTGTTTGATAATTTTGATCACTGGTTTCAGGGGCAAACTACGCACTTGTCCCCCGCGCCAAATCACCACGCGATCGAGTTTACCCTGTTCGATTAATTCTACGGCCTTAATGCCGAAGGCCGTGGCTAACAGTCGATCCATGGCCAAAGGAGGACGACTTCTTTGCAGGTGTCCCAAAGACATGGCCCGCACATCCATGGAATTGAGATAACAGAAGACGGGATCGGTAACGCACAAAGAGCGAGTTTTGTCAAATATTAATTTTTCTAAATAATCGGCAATATACTTCTCTTTTTGGTTATCTTCGTTTTTAACACCCTCAGAAATGACAATGAGAGCGAATTTACGACCTTGAGCGCGTAATTCTGCCAAATGACGACAACAACCGTCGATAATTTCGGGAGTGAGAGCCGGGGTTAATTCGGGAATAAAAATCGCATCGGCCCCCCCGGCAATTCCGGCATGAAGGGCTAAATGACCGGCATCTCTACCCATCACCTGCACAATCATCACCCTTTCGTGACTAGCGGCGGTAAAGGTGAGATCATACAAAGCTTGAGTGACGATATCCACGGCAGTGGTAAAACCGACGGACCATTCCGTATAGGGAACGTCATTATCGATGGTTTTGGGAACCGCGATAATATTCCAGTTGCCTTTCTGGGCGAGATCGTAGATGATATCGATGCTCCCATCGCCCCCAACGACGATCAGGGCATCTAATCCCAGCATTTCGTATCCTTGCAGGATTTTCGTGGCAATTTCTGGGTTTTCGGGATGTCCTTTGCTCAAAGAACCCAAGACACTACCACTAAGAAACTGCAAAACGTCTAATCCTTTCAAGACCCCGGGTAGGTTATAGCCATGCTGAGTCAGGATCAAATCTTCGGGGTGATATTTTCCCTCGGCAATCTGCATAAAACCGTCGGTCCCGTAGGGAATGCCGTACACATCCCAACCCTTTAGTTTTGATGATTTCACCACGGCACGAATTACCGCATTTAACCCCGGGCAATCGCCACCACTGGTCAGAATGCCGATTTTTTTCTTTTGATTCTCGTTCATGGTTATATCCTCCAGGATTTTTTTTTCGTTGTCGGGAGTCAGTATTAAGGAGTCAGGAGTCGGGAGTCAGGAGATTATTTTTATTTATTCTCCCTGCTCCCCACTCCCCAATTCATAATTCATAATTCATAATTTCCCACTTCCCACTTTTATTTGCTGGTGGTTTGAAAACGTTTCCAAACAGGTTCGTAACTTTGCAGGGCTTTCATATACTGTACCCGTTCAAAAGCAGTCGGATCTGGGCAATTCATTTGACTCATACTGCCAATTAACTGCTCGATCGATTCGTACTCATTTTCTTCCAACCAATGCAATAAACCCTGTTCGATCTTGGTAATTTCCTCCAAACCGTGGCGTAATAAAACACTAACTAACATGGTCGCTTTTGCCCCCACCATCATCATTTTGATCACGTCGATGGCGTTATGAATGCCACTGGTAGCGGCAAAATCCGTCGGTACACGACCGTAAAGCATGGCAATCCAGCGCAGGGGTAAACGCATTGCTTGGGGATTACTGAGGATAATATTAGGGTGAACATCCAAGGTGTCTAAGTCGATATCCGGCTGATAGAAACGGTTAAATAATACCAACCCATCGGCCCCTGCTTCCGCTAATTGTTTAGCCATATTGGCCGTATTGCTAAAGTAGGGACTTAACTTCATCGAGACGGGAATTGATACCTCCGATTTGACAATTTTGAGGATATCAATATAGTTTTGTTCGACGTGATTTCCGGTTAATTCCAGGTCGTTGGGAACATAATAAACATTCAACTCCAAAGCATCAGCGCCCGCTTGTTGAATTTGAGTGGCATACTCCAACCATCCCCCAGAGGTCTCACCGTTGAGACTGGCAATAATCGGAATATCGACCATTTCTTTGGCTTTGCGAATATGGTTGAGATATTCGTCGGAACCAACGTGAAAAACCTCCGGTTCGGGAAAATAAGTCAAAGCTTCCGCAAAACTCTCGGCTCCGTGGGTAAAATGATGGTGTAGAGCCAGTCTTTCGTGTTTAATCTGCTCCTCGAAAAAGGAGTGTAAAACCACGGCAGCGGCTCCGAAGTCTTCCATTTTCTTGATATTGTCGATATCCTCGCTCAAGGGTGCGGCCGCACCGATGACTAACGGCGATCGCAATTGCAAACCCATGTAGGTAGTGTGTAGATTCATAACTATTCGTTGCTCCCTGTACCTTTTGCTGCTAAATACTGATACATTTGCCAGCGCGTATCCACATCTGCTTGTGCTTCTTTGAGCAGACGTTTAGCTTCCTCCGGCTTACTGGTGGCCAACATCTTAAAGCGATTCTCCGAGTAGAGAGTTTGCGCTACGGTAAGCTTAGGCGCACGGCTGTCCAATTGTAGGGGATTTTTGCCTTCTTTAGCTAAATCGGGATGATAACGGTACATTAACCAGCGACCGCTTTCCACCACTTCTTTTTGATGGTTCATGGCGGTGGTCATGTTGATCCCGTGAGCAATACAGTGAGAATAGGCGATAATTAACGATGGCCCGTTGTAAGCTTCCGCTTCTAGGAAAGCTTTGATAGTTTGCTCGTTTTTTGCCCCCATAGCCACGCTGGCCACATAGACGTTACCGTAGGTCATGGCCATTAAACCGAGGTCTTTTTTCGGTCCCGGTTTGCCACCAGAAGCAAATTTAGCTACGGCAGCGCGAGGAGTAGCTTTCGAGGCCTGGCCGCCCGTATTTGAGTAAACTTCCGTATCCATGACCAAAATATTGACATTGCGACCACTAGCTAAAACGTGATCTAAGCCACCATAACCGATGTCGTAGGCCCAACCGTCACCCCCGACAATCCAGACGCTTTTCTTGACCAGATAATCGGCCACGGATAACAACATTTTCACCTGCGTGGTCGGGGTTAATTGCCCTAAACGGGATTTTAGGGCCTCTACCCGATGCCGTTGTTCGTAAATTTCCGCTTCATCGACTTGGTGACAATTGAGAATATCTGCCGCTAGACTTTCTCCGATTTCACTAGCGAGGGTTCCTAACAGTTCGGCGGCAAATTCTGCCTGTTTATCGATGGAAACTCGGAATCCTAAGCCAAATTCGGCATTATCTTCAAAGAGGGAATTCGACCAGGCCGGACCGCGACCTTCGGCGTTAACTGCCCAGGGTGTTGTCGGTAAATTACCTCCGTAGATAGATGAACAACCGGTAGCATTAGCCACTATCATGCGATCGCCAAATAGCTGACTGACTAATTTAACGTAGGGAGTCTCACCACAACCGGCACAAGCGCCGGAAAACTCAAAGAGAGGTTCCTGCATTTGCTGATGGTTAATTTTATTGAGATTTAGGCTTAATCGGTCTGGATTAGGCAAATTAAGGAAGAAATCCCAGTTAACTCGTTCCTGTTCCCGCAGGGGCAATTGGGGAGCCATATTAATCGCTCTTAGACGTGGTTGCGATTTGTTTTTAGCGGGGCAAACATCAACACAGAGACCGCAACCGGTACAATCTTCGGCGGCCACTTGGATGGTGAATTTTAGCCCTTTCCAGTCGTGATCCTTGGCATTAGCGACTTTAAAGGTTTCTGGGGCCGTAGCTAATTCGGCCTCGTCATAGACTTTCGAGCGAATAACGGCGTGGGGACAAACAAGAACGCATTTACCGCACTGAACACAGACATCGGCATCCCAAACGGGGATTTCTTGGGCAATATTGCGTTTTTCCCATTGGCTAGTGGCGGTGGGGTAAGTACCATCGTTGGGAAGGGCGCTAACGGGCAATTCATCCCCGTGACGGGCGATAATTTTGCCGAGGACTTCTCGGACGAAAGTGGGTGCGCTGTCGGGAATTGGTGGTCTTAATTCAAAAGCTTCAGGGGTGACAGTGGCGGGAATTGGGACTTGATAGAGATGTTCTAGGGCAGAATCCACAGCTTTGATGTTCATCTGCACGATTTCTTCCCCTTTCTTGCCGTAGGTCTTGCGGATGGCTTTTTTGATTTGTGCGATCGCATCTTCCCGCGACAAAACCCCCGCTAGGGCAAAGAAACACACCTGCATAACGGTATTAATCCGACTGCCCATCCCCGCTTCTTTGGCTACTTGAGTGGCATTAATCGTATAAACTTGCAGATTTTTATCGATGATAGTTTGCTGGAGATGGCGGGGTAAGTGACTAAACACCTCCTCCGGTGGATAGGGACTATTCAGGAGAAAAATTGAGTTCGATTTAGCGGTTTCTAGCAGGTCAAATTGTTCGACAAATTCCCACTGATGACAGGCGATAAAGTTAGCATCAGTGATTAAATAGGTAGAGCGAATCGGATGGGGGCCAAAGCGTAGGTGAGAAACGGTGACGGAGCCAGATTTTTTGGAATCATAGACGAAATAACCCTGGGCATAATTATCAGTATCTTCACCGATAATTTTAATTGAATTTTTGTTAGCTCCCACCGTACCATCGGAACCTAAACCGTAGAAAACCGCCCGCACTACTTCGTCCGGTTCGGTGGAAAAACTGCGGTCATATTCCAGACTGGAAAAGGTAAGATCGTCAACGATACCAATAGTGAAGTGATTTTTCGGTTTGTCGAGACTTAAGTTATCAAATATACCGGCAATCATGGCTGGAGTAAATTCTTTGGAAGATAAACCGTAGCGTCCTCCCACAATTTTCGGCAGCTTGCCTTCGTACTCTTCCATAAAGGCATTTACCACGTCTAAATATAGCGGATCGCCCCCGGCACCGGGTTCTTTACAGCGATCTAAAACGGCTATTTTTTTCACCGTGGTGGGCAAAGCTGCCAGTAATTTTTCGGCGGCAAAGGGACGATAGAGACGAACTTTTAAAACCCCAACTTTAGCCCCATTTTGATTGAGATAATCCACGGTTTCATGGACGGTTTCCCCTCCCGATCCCATTAACATAATCACTCTTTCGGCATCGGGCGCACCGTGGTATTCATAGAGATGGTATTGCCGTCCTGTTAATTGGGCAAAACGATCCATAATTTTTTGGGCGATATCGGGACAAGCATAATAGAAAGGATTGACGCTTTCCCTTGCCTGGAAATAAACATCGGGATTTTGTGCCGTGCCTCGTAAAACCGGTCGATCGGGAGTTAAAGCTCTTTGACGATGGGCAATAATTAGGTCTTCATCTATCAGTTCTTTGAGAGTTTCATCGCTAATTAATTCGACTTTTTGCACCTCATGACTGGTACGAAACCCATCAAAAAAGTGCAGAAAAGGAATCCTGGTTTCTAGGGTGGTAGCCGTGGCAATAGCCGCCAGATCTTGAGCTTCTTGAACGGAATTAGCCGCTAACATAGCCCAACCCGTACTTCTGGCAGACATGACATCACTATGATCCCCAAAAATTGACAATCCTTGGGCTGCTAAAGCACGGGCCGCCACATGAACCACTGAAGAGGTTAATTCCCCCGCAATTTTGTAGAAGTTAGGGAGCATTAATAATAATCCCTGCGAGGAAGTGAAAGTAGTAGTTAAAGAGCCTGTTTGTAGCGCTCCGTGCAGGGTTCCCGCTGCCCCACCTTCGCTCTGCATTTCGATTACGGAAGGAATGGTTCCCCAGAGATTAGCTCTGCGTTCGGCTGACCAACTATCGGACCATTCACCCATGGGCGAGGAGGGAGTGATAGGATAAATAGCGATCACTTCACTGAGACGATAGGCAACGCGCGCAACAGCTTCGTTACCATCTATGGTTGCATAGGTTTTTGTGGTCATGTGTTCCCCTTAGTTTTTACGATATTTGTCGGGATTTTAAGTTTTTTTACGGCTCAATTTCGCACTAAATATCCTCTCGTTTCCCTGACAACCGAAGGATTTTCTTTGAGCGTCGCTTTTGACTCCCTATCTACTATTGGACGCTTACGGCAGACAGGCTTAAGTAGAGCAATTTTTCTGTCTCCACCTCGATCATTATCCAGATTCTCGGCTTTCTAGCAATTCGTTATTTTTTCTTAATACGCTGCTGAGTTTGCCAGCAACCGACCCTGGGGTTAATTAATATTGAGAATTGATAAATAAGTAGTTGGACAAAAGTAAAGTTAACTGTGGGTGGGGTAAGGAGTCGGTCGTCGGTCGTCAGGAAGAATTGCGGCAATTTACATTTCTTAAGATAGACAACAGAATTTATGTCCGACTACTTAAAAATTAATGATACTTTTTTAAAAAAAGTGCTAGGTCAGAAGATAAGCTATTGACTATCTAAATTACTCATTAAGACTGTCTATGAGAAGGGAGAAGGAATTATGAATTATTAATTAGGGTTTGCGGCAAAAAGTTTTTCGGTGGTGGCAGGGTGTGGGGTGTAGGGTGTAGGGTGTGGGGTGTCGGAAGAATAAATAGAAATAATCCCCTGTCTCCTGTCTCGGAGTCTCCTAACCAACCACGACAATTTTTGATTGTTGCCAGAGATCTAATAACCAGTTGATTTAGTCGGCCGATGAAGTTAAGATGTACTAGGTTAAACACAAATGAACTAAAGTACAAATTATCTTAACCCAAGGATAGGAAAATAGATCATGACTAACCTCGAATCCCTTACTCAAGCGCAACAGGAGTTGTACGACTGGCTAATTGAGTACATTCGCACTACTCAGCACGCCCCTTCCATCCGGCAAATGATGCGAGCGATGAATTTACGGTCTCCCGCACCGATTCAAAGCCGTTTAGAACGTTTACGCGCCAAAGGCTATATTGATTGGACAGAAGGAAAAGCACGCACCCTGCGGATTCTCAAACAACCAGTGCAAGGTTTACCGGTTCTAGGTGCGATCGCTGCAGGTGGTTTAGTGGAACCCTTCACCGATGTGGAAGAAAAACTCGATCTTTCTAACCTGTTGCAACGCAGTCAAGACTGTTATGCTCTGCGGGTTTCCGGAGACAGTATGATCGAGGACCATATTGCCGATGGGGATCTGGTGATTATGCGTTCTCTCACCGGCAATGAAGCGGTGTCCAATGGGGAAATCGTCGCCGCTAGAGTGGAAGGCCACGGCACTACTTTAAAACGTTTCTACCAAGAAGGAGAAATCATCACTCTCCAACCCTCCAATCAAAAATATCAACCAATTACAGCCAATACCGAACAAGTACAAGTACAAGGGGTTTTGGTTGGTGTTTGGCGCGGTTATTAGCCAAAACTGGGGCGCACTTAAGCGCCCCGATAATTTGACTTTTGTTCTGCTGGCTTTTTTTCAGTTTGTCATCGAGTCCTTCGCCCTGGGAAAAGAATCGGGTTGGCAGACTAGGATAATATAAGGGTTTTAGCCTATCCCGAACTCAGATGTCTTAACTTTTATGCCCAAAAAACAGAAGTATCCCCATCTCTTGGGGTCAAAATGGACGGCAAAACAAAAAACATGGGGCTGGCGACATTTTCAAGTGGTCAATCGTCAAAATCGCGGTCAATGGGTTTTTGCGGAATTAGTCGCTTCCTGCGATCCGACCGTCCGCTTCTGGATTAATGCTAAACAGTTGCAAGACGCGAATCTCTGGCAATCAGGTTGGCAAACCCTAACAGAAATGAACCAACCTGACAGCACCGACGAGATTATTGTTAATTAAGTAGGTAGGCGTTAAAAATTATCAGATGCCCCCCTTATTAAGGGGGATCCCCCCGCCTATCGGCACCCCCCTTATCAAGGGGGGCAGGGGGGATCGAACCTAAAATCAATTTTTAATTTAATTATAACCAGCTACTTAAATGCAGTACAGCCTATTGCTGTTCCATAAAAGTCCGCACCGTACCATCGGAACCAAGCACCAGACGCAATTGGGGATTACCGGGTACATCGAGGGGAGAAACAAAAGGTTGATTGAGCAGGGGCATATTAGTGCGATCGAGATAGATTTTCGCGGCCTGTCCCAGGGGAATAATCTGTTTTAGGGAACCATCCTGATTTAAGACCAAACGGTACTCTAGAGTATGTTTGAGACTTTCCGGCGGTTGCCAACGGGATTGAAAATATTCTCTGGTTTCTGCCACTTGGGGAATTGTATCTAGTAAGTTCGTCTCTGGGGCTTTAGCGGTGCTTGTGGGCGGTTTGGGGTCTAAATTGGCATTTTCGGGGTTAATAGGGCTTATAGGCGGTAAATTGGGCAATTTTGGCGGTGCTGGAGTCGGATTCATCGTGGTGGGGGGGACATTTCCCAGTGCGTTTGTACCCTGAACACCAGTGACGGGTGGAGCAGTAATCGGGATTTTCTGATTATTCGGTTCAATTACGATCGCCGTGTCGCCTGGACGCGAACCCGTGACTGGTGGCGGCGGTAAAGTGGGCGGCGGAATCACTAGGGGGACGCTAGAGGGGCGAACTGGGGCTGGAACGGTTGCCACGGGCGGCGGTGGCGGTAAAGGGGTTTTATTGCCCAAATTTGCCGGTAACTGCGGGTTTGGGGCGGCCGTTCCCGTGGGGGGTAAAGGCAGCGTTGGCAAGGGTTGGGGAATCTTGGCGTTATTGGGATCGGTGGTTAAATCATTGTTGACCGCTTGTTGCTGTTGATAAAATGCGATCGCTATTCCCCCGATAGTTATTAGGGCCGAAGCGATTAATCCCGTCCAGATCAGGGCATTTTTTCGAGTTTTCTGGCGAATTAATGGGGGTATTAGGGGGCTTTCATGGTTATATTCCCCTAAAGCATTGGCTAGATCGAATAATTGCGATGTGGTTAATTCGATCTCCTGTTTATCCCTATCGGTTAGCAGGGAACCTAAAAATAATTGATGCTGGAGAAGTCCCTGACAATGGAGAGAGGGTAAGGAGGGAAGATGACTTTCGGGGGAACCACTAGCCACGAAAGAGAGGGTAGAAACAGGACTAGAGAGTAAATTCTGCACATAATTAGCGACAATTTCCCCTAGTAGTTGTAATTGTGTGCGATCGCCTTTGATCGTCACCTGCTTTTCCTCACTCAATCTAGGATCATCAAAGCGCAATTGAAAGTGAGCATCGTTTAAGACATTTTTACCCAGCCAAACCGCTAGAGGCGAACTATTTCCCCAAATTTCTAGGGTACAGGTGGGGGGTGTATATTTGCGAATTAGATTACTCATTTTTAGTTATCGGTGGGAATTATAAATTATGAATTATAAATTATGAATTATGAACTGGGAAGCTTTTTTTCAGTGTTGCCAAAGGCACGGCGTAGCCGTCCAGTAAACAGTAAACAGTGAACTGAAAACTTACATCTGATAACTGATAACTGATAACTGATAGCCTTTTTACTTTTTACTTGCCAAAAGGGTGTGCCAAAGAAGGAGATGACTGCGGGGGCTGCTGTAGAACAATAAATCGATTAATAATTTCCAAGCTAGGGAAGCAAGGCTAGAATCACTGAGATTATTTTCCGATATTTCTGGGTATTTTAAGCGAAAATTATCGATATAATTGCCTAAAAGCGTGGTTTTGACTGGTTCTTGTCCTTGAGTTCCCACTTGTTCCAAGAGAATTACAGCGCGACGGATTAACTCTTGCTTTTTTTGGGCTAGATGACAGAGGAGGAGAACTAGAGAACGGATGTCCGCTAGGGAAAGTTTTGACTGGGGTTGCCAGTGGTGGGCAACTAGGCGATCGCTTGTATCTGCATCTAAGGCTAATTCTTGGGCTGCTTGGGTGATAGAATCGGAGTCTAAATTAGCTAGAGAGACTAAAGCTGCCAAAATCAGGTTTAAATAGCTATTAATATTCTCTAACTGCTCGTTACTGGGTGAGATAGCTAGGGGTAAATCCTCACCCGTGGAGGACTCGGCAGACTGAGGCATAGTCAAGGACATAGATAATAAGGAATTGCCAGCAGAAAAACTTGGGTTTAGGAAAAAAAATCACTGGTTCTAAAGTGTCATAATAATTTAGATTGTTCTTTTCTTGCACGTCCGCTCACCGATTGCCTCCCACCCAATGAGTTTAGAATCCGCTACCGATGAAGTCATTAAGCAAAATTTAGAACAATTTCTAATTGTTTTGTCCGTTTCCCTGAGTGTGGCCACGGTTTCGAGGATTTTTAGCTGGTTTCGCCAAATTCCTTACACCCTATTGTTAGTGATAGTCGGTTTAGGTTTAGCCTTTATCGATATCCGTCTGGTGAACCTATCCCCCGAACTGATTCTAGAAATTTTTCTGCCCCCTTTGCTATTTGAAGCCGCTTGGAATACGCGCTGGCGAGATCTGAAGGATAATTGGATTCCCGTCAGTCTTTTCGCTATTGTCGGCGTAATTATCTCGATTTTCGGGGTTGGTTTTACCCTAGATGAATTGACCAATTTACCCCTATTTACGGCATTATTAGTGGGTGCGAGCCTTTCTTCTACGGATCCCGTCGCTGTTGTCGCTCTTTTTCGCGAATTAGGGGCCAGTAAAAACCTCACCGTGCTTTTGGAAGGGGAAAGCTTATTTAATGATGGGGTTGCTGTCGTCGCTTTCGCTCTTTTGGTGGAAATTCCCCTCGGTGCTAGTGGTCTATCCTTAGAGACAACCATTAGCCGGATTGCGGCTTTTATCGGTATCGGGGTGGCAGTGGGTTGTTTAGTGGGTTTTGGTATTTCCTATCTGACTCAACGTCTGGATTTACCCCTAGTGGAACAGTCTTTAACTCTTGTGTCCGCCTACGGTGCTTATTTATTAACCGAGGAGTTCGGGGGTTCGGGGGTAATCGGAGTGGTGACTACGGGGATTATTTTAGGTAATTTTGGCTCTAGAATTAGTATGAGTCCCCGTACCCGCCTATTAGTCACGCAATTCTGGGAGTTTCTCGCTTTTTTTGTCAATTCGATCGTTTTTCTCCTCATCGGCGATCAGATCCGTCTCTCCAGTTTAGCCGATAATCTCAATTTAATTTTTATCACGATCGCCGCCGTGGTGGCGGCCCGTTTTCTGGCTACCTTTGCTTTGGCAACTGTTAGTAATGCCTTGATGGAAACTAAAATTAATTGGCGGGAAAAAACGGTTTTATGGTGGGGAGGTTTGCGCGGTTCCGTTTCTATTGCCCTAGCTTTAAGTGTGCCGGTTATTTTTCCCAATCGTCAGGATATCATCGATATCGTCTTCGGAGTTGTTCTCTTTACCCTTTTGGTTCAGGGATTAACTATTCAAACTTTCCTATCGAGATTAGACCTGATCGGTGATCAACCAATTCGAGAAAACTATGCGGAACTTTTAGCCCGACGGGTAGCTTTAAAAAGGGTTTTAGACTATCTTTCTAAGTTAGATAAATCTCCCGATGTTGCCCCCGAATTTTTTAGTTATGAGCAGCATCTCGTCAAAGAAAAGTTAAAGACCGTAGAAGCGGAAATACAATCTCTCAACGATAGTTATCCCCAATTACAACTATTAACAATGGAACAACTTCGGGAAACCCTCCTAGATATCGAAGCTGATACCTACGCTGAATTTATTCGATCCGGCCGTTTAACTAGCAATTTATCCCCCGTCCTTCAAGAAATTCTCGCTGAAAGTAAAATTACTGATCAGTAGGACTATTTTGGGGTATATAGCGTTTCCTAAGCTAGTGAGGTACACCTATTTTTCTTCTCTTTTGCCTCTTGCCTAAAACCCATAACTTTTGTACCTCAGCAGACTGAAAAACGCTCTATTTGTTAATAGAGTTACTCTATTTGCCGCATTATTCGCCTAATCTGAATTTAATTGAAAGGCTGGGAAATTGGTCGAAAATAAATGTTTATATAGCAAATAAACCGCATACACAGGGAAAACATTAGTTTTGCTTTTTCGGCTGTGATCCTTGCATAGCATTTTATAGCAATACTTTTAATGCTTAATGGCTTGCCCGTGAAATTCCAGTTCTCTAGCTGGTTGCCGTTTAATATGACACCTTTTCTGAGTTTTCTTCGGCTATTTATGTATGTCTGAATGATGTCCATCTGAAACATAAAAAAGAACTTTATTCCTTGCTCACTCTAGGATTTCAGAAGTTTAATGAATCTCAGATTATGACCGTCTAAAGTAGATTTAAAAGTATATTAAATCAGGAGTTAAGTCTATCTAAGTACCTAAGCAAAATTAATTACACATATCTAACCACCTCTTGCCTTTTGCCTTTTGCCTTTTGCCTTTCTTCACTAGGAAATTTATTTTGCATGACTACTTATGTTAACCTCATGACCCACCCCGAGTTTTAAGCGAACTGTGTTAATACTATCCTTCCAGTCATTTTCATCAATTTGAATTTTAGCACTTGGGGAAGTATAGGTTTGTACACATCCATAGAGTTGCCCCAAAATCCCTGCTGCTCGACGAGCACAGAACTCGTAAATTGGAGGTGTCAAGAATCCCTGATTTCTGAGTTCTTCATCTTCAGCAGCAACAATCATGAGGTTGCTCAGACTTTCCACCTGTAGAGATGTCAAAACTAAATTCTTGTGGTAGCAACTTAAGGTGCGCCGCTTACGCTTACCGTGAGCGGTTAGGGGGATGGGAAACCAGACCGCCCGCCCCCGTTTCTGGTGATAGATTAAGCTTCCCTGTTGGGAAGGATGGATGACAGGGAATTGAAAACTCGTGTCGTTCAGGTCTGGCAATTGTTCTGAACTTGGCTCCATCCATGTCGTGACCGCTTCCAACATTTGATGAATCTCACTGTTCTGAATGCTTTGCGCTGGATTGATGCCATCTCCCTGTACTGGGGTAAATACTGTAAAGGGATCAAATGAGCGTATGCCATTTTCAGGAAAATCAGCCAAACCTAGATTTACCTTCTGAATCGTATTGAGGCAGAGTTGTGCTACTTCATCTAGACTTAGAGTCTGTCCCTGATATTGTTGGTAAATGTTTTGGGCTTCTTGGTTGCAATTGTTATTAGATTGAATACTGAATATATTATCTTGTCTAATCCGGAAGGCAGTTTCGATCACTTGTTGAGCAGTGAATGAACCAGAGTATGCTGCATGAATGACCAGAGCCAATCCAAAAGGATAATAAAAAGCCTCTACAAGAATCCGACATTGTGGCGTACTAACGGAAGGTAAATTTTGCTTACTACGGAAGGGGACGAGTTGTTTCCAAGCTCTGTCTGGTTTGATGTTTTGTAAGAGGACTGGCGGTCTATTATTATCTTTCAAATAGTGTCCCCAAAAGTAGTGTCTGTTTTTACCTAGTAACCAGGGCAGTCCATTAGGAAAATTCTGCTTGTATAGATCAGATTTTCCGACAAACGCTAAGGGGGCAGAAGATTGCTCTATGGTAAAAATATCGGTAAAAGTTTCTGTCCAAATAAATGAAAGCCGCAGTCTTTTTATTGAAGGTATCGATATCACTTGCCGTTTCCCCCTCTGGTAAGTTAGAATATAATTATATCGTATGCAAGACGGAGAAAAGTCGATAGGTCGTTTACTTAACACCGTTCTGTCTGGAGACAACGGACGAATCTCGGTAGAGAGGGTATGGTAAGCTGACAGGCAGATCCACGGGATCTGCCAAGATTTTCACAACTAAACATCTTCAATCTGAACTATTGACGATGGTTCAGCTCCTTCATGCCGCTGTAGTTGAGTGCCAGGCTGAGGGAACTGGGTGGGGCGTTGAATCCAATCTAGATTTTGCCAACTCACTGTTAGAAAGTCACTATCTTGACCTTGTTTAAGGAGCTTGGCGAGTTCATCTGCACGTCCTTGTCGCCCTCGTTGTTGGTTGATGTTTCTCTGTAGGTGAGTAAAGTTAGTTTCTGGGGCACCCATTATCATATGAATAATGTTTCTTGTCACCCATTGACTAATGCGTGGTATCAATCCTGCTTCCACTGGAAGATCGGTAAGAGGTTGACGGGCGGGTCGATATTTTAGTGCGATGGGAGGAATAACCCAGTGAGTTCCTTCTAGTGACGAATTAGGTTGTGCTACGAGAAACCCATCTCGGTCTTGCCCAGCAACAGACACTGGCTCTAAAGAAGCATTCAGATTGCGTCGGTGAAGCTTTTCAAGAATCGTGATCGGATCGTCATCAGGATTTGGGGTAATCTGCTGCTTCGACCAATTTTGCCATAGTGACAAAATAGAGTATACAATTAGTCCTAAAATTATCGAATATATCCAAAGGAAAAAGATATCATTCGTTCCATATTCTTCTAGATAGTTATTTTTTAGAATTACATTACAAACAAATGCTATTGTTAGCGAGATGAAGACACCAAAAAACCAAAACTCAACCTGATCGGGATTGAGTGGAAACTCTGCCTCCTCATCATTAGCTCTAAACAAACGCCAGATCCAAAGTTGCCTGATAGTCATCAACACCAAGAATCCAGGAAGGATAAAGAGAGAAGGAACTTTCAAAAGCTCTAGAATAGCAGATTCGCCAAAAACCCCAACATTAACCTCCTTTTCTTCTATGACGTTCCCTGTTTGCTCTTTTTCGTCTTGTTTCCACTTAAGCTTAATGTCAAATAAAAGTGTGTGTTTTCCCGGTTTAACCTGTTGTCCTGCTTTAATATTAATGGGAATGCTATATTTAGTGTTTGGGGCCACATCTTGATTGATAACTGTTTCCCCATTTTGTAGTTGAATAGGTGCTTTGTTAGGTGGAGACTTTTTGTCAGTTGGAGATTGAGTCGGGTTGACATTTTGATTGGAACTTTTCTCAAGATTTAAATTTTTCTCGAATGAAATAAAACTTGGTTTAGATGACACAACTTTTTCTATAGTGATCGGAAAATAAGCCTTATTTTTAATGATTAAATAAGCCAAGGCAGAGCGATTCTCATTCAATGTCTCCAGAGTGGTTTTGATTTCTATATCAACAATTTCTTCGGCTTTTTTAGGTGTCTGGCTCTTCACTTCAAGGACTGCGTTAGCAACCTTGGAAATACCTGCTTTGTTTTGGTAATCAATTTGAAAATAAACCTTCCCAATAATTGGTTCTGAATTTTTCTGGGAAAGTTTAACAGTCCAGGTAAATTCTCCTCCTGGTGGGAGACTGTCCACAGTTTTTATATTTTCTTTTTTATCGCCATTTATATTTATAGAAAGGTTGTTGTCGTCGATACTACTCAACCACCAATCAGCCAGTTTAATTTCCTGAAGTCTATCTTTTGTTGAAGTGTTGCGAATAATAATAAGTACCTTTGCTTCCTCATTTGAAATCGGCAGCTCCACCGATGTGGGTAAAATTTCGAGTGAAATAAGAGATGATTGAGCATAAACAGAGCTATAGAACGAGATAGTCTGTATCAAGAGTAGCGATGTAATAAAAATGATTGCCATTTTTATTATCCAAAAGTGCTTGTTTTGTTTCTGTCTATTAAAAATCGATAATTTTTTTTTCTGAAGCATTTCTAAATTCTCCCAGAAAGAAGGGGTAGTTTAAGCGCATCTCAAAGGCTATTGATCAATACTTTATCGAAAAAATCGGGTCTAAAACCTCGCCTTTTAAGGCGAAAAGTTTTTGGAGCGGGGCATAATACTAAATCCTGTTTAAAAGGTATGGGAAAGTGGGGAGCAGGGAGAAACAATCCATAACTTGGGATTTAATCACACTATTAAAAACGGATTTGGTATGAAACCTTTGCTTGACAAGCGAATGCTAACTTTTTTTCTAATAAAAACTCAAATTTCGGGTTTCTGTTAGTTAGCACTTGCTTGAAGGCTTACCCCATAAGAGAGCCAGACTTGAGGGACTGTAAGATTTTTGCCAGAGTTCCAGAAGATCGATAAACCCCTGTTACAAAAACGGCCTCCTGCCCTCTGCCTCCTGCCTTAGTTAACAAAGGCTCGCAGCATCCCCGAAGTAGCGATCGCTCCTCAAGAATGAGAACCCCACTAACTCAAAATCCGCAAAATCTGCACAGTACAAGAGTTCCGGATTTGCAGGTCTTGGATGGCGGTCACCTTCTTTTTGGGGATGTACTTGCGGGACTTGATCGGGCGGTCTGATCCGCAATGTCTTCGGCAGTACCTTCTTCAGAACCGAAGCGGTCATCGACTATCCCCCTGAACAATTAGAACGAGAGATGGACTGTTGATTAGGGATGCTGTCACCAACAGCACTTGCTTGATTAGGCCAGAACCCATTGGGCGACTGGACTTGCTGCCCCAAGTCTTCTCGACCATGTTGGCCCTCCCCACAGTAGCGGCTGAACCAGTGCCATTTCAGGAATGACAAAGTTAAATTCACACTCTGGAAAGAGGGAAAACCAGAACAAAAAAGGGAAAAATATCTGTAATTAATTCTGTCGGGGTGATTAGAAAGGAATATCGTCTAAATTTTCCTCCACCGATGTGTCGCTAGGTTGCCAAGCGGAAGGATTAGAAAGTTCATAGGATGCGTCATATTCAAAATCCCCGGTGGAGACAGGTGCGACGGGTTTCTCCACCTCGGTTTTATTCGATTTGTGGGTATTGACTGGCACGACTTTTTCCGGAGTCGGGGCCGTCATTTCACCGCTACTCACGCTGCCGTCAAGATGATAGAGATGACTAATGACTAATTCGGCCCGTTTTTCCTTAAAACCTTCGGGACGATCGATCGTCTGCATGGAGAGACGACCTTCTAAAATTACCCGATCGCCTTCATTATAGTTCTGAGCGACTTCTGAGGCCAAATTTCCCCAAGCTACGGCCCTTAAATTAGTCGGGGTTGCCTCGGCACGATTGGGAGAAAACTCGACTAACATTTGAGCGTAGGGAGTTTGATTATCTTGGGTATAACGTAATTCGGGACGACGGACAATTTTAGCCATTAAAATGCAACTGTTCATGGTCGAAAATCAGTCTGAATTTTTCTAATAGCACCATTGTACTGAATAAGTACAATGATCACCACTGTAGAGGTTGGGGAATTTTATGGGACTCTGGTTAAGAAAAAATCTCTTTAACACTTGGTACAACGTCATCTTAACCCTTGCGGGTCTATTTCTCAGCCTCTGGGGTGGTTTAAGTTTTCTCGATTGGGCGATAAATCGGGCAAAATGGGCTGTAGTGACGGAAAATATCGGTTTATTTGTGGTCGGTCGTTATCCAGAACAGTCAATATGGCGAATTTGGCTGATTTTAACGATACTTGCGGCTTTATCACTGTTTTCTTGGCAATTAAACCGGGGTCGCTTCCCCAATTGCCCCGCTTTTCTCCAACGCTGGTGGGGATTGCTCTGGTTATTGACTTTACCTTTAATTGCTTGGTTACTATTGGGGGGATTATTTTTAAAGGCCATTCCCCTCGATGATCTCAGTGGTTTAATCTTAACTTTATTAGTAGCGATCGCCAGTATGATTTTATCTTTCCCCTTGGGGGTATTATTAGCCCTGGGGAGACAGAGTGAATTACCGGCAATTCGTTGGCTATCTATTGGTTATATCGAATTATTGCGCGGTTTACCTTTGTTGGGAATTTTATTCATGGCTCAGGTGATGTTACCTTTAATTTTACCCGCCGGGACGAGACCGGAACGGGTGATCAGAGCGATCGCAGGATTTACCCTTTTTGCAGCAGCCTATCTGGCCGAAAATGTCCGGGGTGGTTTACAAGCGATTCCCAAGGGTCAAATTGAAGCGGCCAAAGCCTTGGGTTTAAAACCGATTTTCGTTTTATTATTGATCATTCTACCCCAAGCTTTAAAAGCGGTCATTCCCGCTATTGTTGGTCAATTTATCAGTTTATTTAAGGATACTTCTCTACTGGCGATCGTGGGGCTGGTGGACCTCTTGGGTATGGCAGGATCGGTTTTAGCTAATCCGAAATTTATCGGCGATTATCCAGAGGTTTATCTATTTTTGGCGTTTATTTACTGGATTTTCTGTTATTCTATGTCCCTAGCCAGTCGTAGGTTAGAACAGCGTTGATTGGGGTGTGGGGGAATTATGAATTATGAATTAGGGGTGTGGGGGAATTATGAATTATGAATTATGAATTATGAATTGGGGAGTGGGGAGAACAAATAAAAATAATCTCCTGACGACCGGCTACTGACTCCTAACCCCACCAACAGACTTATTCAGCAAGCCCCACCTAGCTTTTTGTCATAAATATTGATATGATTTAACAATCAGCAGCAATTTATGGTAAATATATTTATTTAGGAGAGGGAGAAAATGGCTGGATTCTTTGGCCTGTTTGGCAATAAGACGAAATACGTCGATGAACCGATGGATATGAGCGCACCGGAACCGAAAGAGGCTTTTTACTTGGAACCCGATGACGCTAAAACTCTCGGTGATATCGACTTTATGCGGACACCGATCACGATCCGACGTACTTTCCCGAAAACTGCCTCGAATAAAAAGGGTGGCGAATCGATTAAACAGATTTCTTCTATGGAAGTCAGCAAAGTCACCGATAACGGTATTGTGGCAAAATCGGCCACTTCCGAGGCTAATAGTAAGGCTAACGGTGCTAATGATAACGTTCGTCGCGCTAACGATGACAGTATCAATCCTTTCCTGAAAATGGCCCGCGAAATCAAGAAATAGTATAGGGTTTGCTGAATAAATCTAAAAACCTTGTTGGGTAAAACTTTTAGACCTTTTGGCCATCAAAAAGTAATGGATCTGGGAGTGATCGGGGGAAAAATCCCTGGACTTTTTCCCTGAAAATTAGGTAATTGACCCCCTCAAAATCGGTAAAACCCTACACCCCACACCCCACACCCTACACCCTGCCCCCAGGAAAAACTTTTTCAGCAAACCCTAGTATAGTAAGGTGAGCATTGGCCACCCTTGAGATTAAACTTTGGTGGGGAAAGCCCACCTTTTTTATGACCATTATTAACGGAAAAACCAAGTTATTAGGCGTAATCGGCGATCCCATCGGCCATACTCTTTCTCCCCTCATGCACAATGCCGCTATCGATGCCTTGGGGCTAAATTATGTCTATCTTCCCCTACCGATCGCCCCGGAAAATTTAGCAACTGCGATCGCTGGTTTGTCCGCCATCGATCTACAGGGTTTTAGCGTCACGATTCCCCATAAATTAGCAATTATTCCCTTATTATCGCAAATTACCGAGAAAGCCAGGCTAGTGGGCGCAGTTAATACCGTCTGGCGCACGGAAACCGGTTGGCAGGGAACGAATACCGATGTGGATGGCTTTCTCGCACCCTTGAAATCCCTTGACAAAGATTGGAGTCGGGTGAATCCAGTTATTTTAGGCAATGGCGGCGCTGCCCGGGCGGTGGTGGTGGCTTGCGCCCAGTTGGGCTGTGGCGAAATTCATGTGGTAGGACGCAATCAAAAGAAATTAGATCCTTTTAAAGAAAGTTGGGCGAATACCAGCCTCTATGACCTCCTAGAAGTGCATAGTTGGGACGAATTAGAGGGGCTGGTATCCACCACAGAACTCCTGATTAATTCTACCCCGATCGGAATGTCCCCCCAGGGCGAACAATCCCCTGTTGAGTTAGAATTATTAGACCTTTTACCCCCATCGGCGATCGCCTACGATCTAATTTATAATCCCCGGCCGACGAAATTTCTCCGGTTAGCCCAGACTAGAGGGATAAGAATTATTGATGGGTTAGAAATGTTAGTTAATCAGGGAGCGATCGCACTAGAAATCTGGTTAGGTCAACCCGTCCCCGTCTCGGTCATGCGGGAAGCTTTGTTAAAACAATTCTAAATGCTAAAATCCTATTTCTGGCTTTATTTATGCCCCCTTCTAGCTCCTTTTGGAAAACTCTGAATAACTCGATTCTAGTACGCTATCTATTATTATTTGGCTGTGGCTGGAGTCTAATTATCTTAATTAACTATTTCTACGGGATGATCGCTATTTTTACCGGTTCGGCAGTCCTGGCCGCTCTATTAAATTATCCCGTGGTTTGGTTATCCCGTTATCTACCGAGAGGACTAGCCATTGCTATTACCACCCTAGTAGCTTTTATCCTCCTATTTAGATTAGTCACAGGCATAGGATTGGAAGCGGTTAATCAGGGGAGAGGACTACTATTCAATCTTACCGATGCCCTGAGTCAAAAAGATTTTTTACCCTTTCAAGACTTTCTCGATCGATTAGATTTGAATAAAATGGTGGGAAGCTTACAAACCGGTTTAGCTACGGGTTTATCGCTCGTACAGGGAGTTTTTTCCAGTGTATTTACTGGCGTTTTCGGGGCGGTGATCAGTGTTTATATGCTCATCGACGGTGATAAACTCTGGCGAAGTTTTTTGCAACTTCTCCCCATAGCATACCGGGAGCGTTTTGCCAAGTCTTTTCGACAAAGTTTTCTGGGATTTATTCGCGGGCAACTGTTGTTAATGCTCTTTTTATCGGTGACGAGTTTCTTAAGTTTTTCCCTATTAGGAATCAAATATGGGCTAATTTTAGCGAGCATTCTCGGTGTTATCGATGCTATCCCGGGTATCGGGGCAACCTTGGGCATTTTGTTGGTAACTATCTTGACTTTTACCTCCCAGGGACTAGCAATTGCCGTTAAAGCTTTTATTGTCTGTGTTGTCTTGGTGCAAATTCAAGATAATATTATTCGCCCTAAAGTTATGGGCAATGCCCTAGAATTAAACCCAGTAATTTTATTTTTATCCCTCTTTATCGGCGAAAGAGTTGCGGGATTATTAGGGGTTTTTCTCTCCATTCCTATTGCTGGAATGATTGCGATCTGGATCGGATCGAGTGAAGAAAAACCAATAACAGCTTTAGAGGAAAATCAGTTAGGAGAAAGTCAGGAGAATTAAGGGCTGATCCCCAGTCTCTACTATACAATTAGAGAAATTTGTTATCCACAACACTCGATCGCTACCTATGGAAAACCTAGATTTAAAGAAATCCTCGCCCCTCTTATTTATCTCACCGTTTTTTCTCTGGGGAACAGCGATGGTAGCGATGAAGGGTGTTATCCCCCACACCACCCCCTTATTTATGGCGGGAATTCGCCTTGTCCCCGCCGGAATGTTAGTTTTAATAGTAGCTTGGTTTTTAGGTCGTCCTCAGCCCAAAACCCTGCAAGCATGGTTATGGATTGCCCTTTTTGCTCTGATGGATGCCACTCTTTTTCAAGGTTTTCTGGCATTGGGATTAAATCGTACCGGGGCGGGGTTAGGATCGGTAATTATTGACTCCCAACCCCTAGCGGTGGCTTTAATGTCGAGTTGGCTATTTAAAGAAGTTATCGGTGTCTGGGGATGGTTAGGATTGGGTTTAGGCATTGGGGGAATTAGTTTAATTGGTTTGCCCGATCAATGGTTTTATGACTTTTTTGGACAAAAAGCGGTAAATATTGACTTTAGCTGGCAGGAATTACTAAATAGCGGCGAAATGCTCATGCTTTTGGCTTCCCTATCCATGGCGGTGGGAACAGTCTTAATCCGGTTTGTCTGTCGTCATGCGGATCCCGTCAGCGCCACAGGATGGCACATGATTTTAGGAGGATTGCCGCTATTTTTAGCTTCAGGTTTCACCGAATCCCATCAATGGCAGAATATAGATTTAAATGGTTGGTTAGCTTTAAGTTATGCCACTATTTTTGGTAGTGCGATCGCATACGGAATATTCTTTTATTTAGCCGCCAAAGGCAATTTAACCAGTTTAAGTTCTTTAACTTTTTTAACTCCGGTTTTTGCCCTCACTTTCGGGAATTTATTCCTCGGTGAGATGTTAAGTGTATTGCAATGGGTGGGGGTATCTTTAACCCTCGTTAGTATTTATTTAATCAATCAAAGGGAAAAAATATCCCCACAAGTGCGGGCAATTTTTGCTAATCTTTCCTCACTTATACCCAAAAGCAACTAAATCAAATTCCCTGCGAATTACCTCGACTCTGGCAAAATTTGCCTCTTGTAATTTATGGTTAAGATTTTGAGAGGTAAAACCAGTTTTATGAGCCATATAGGGCATTCCGGGGACTTCTGTTCCCATACCGTAAAACATCCATAAAGCCCGCACGGGACCTCCGGGAGAAATATATAAAGGTTCATTTTCCATATCGCCTCTAGCGACAAATTCGGCGGCGGTTTGCATATCGGGAACTACGATCATTAAAAAGCCTTCGGGTTTAAGAATGCGTTTAAATTCCCCTAGGGCGATGGGAACTTCGTAATGATAAATATGTTCTAGATTATGACTAGAAAAAACCGCATCGACGCAGTTATCGGGAACGGCACTTAAATCGGTAATAGTTCCTAAAATATCTGGGTTAACAGCAGTATTGATATCGAGGCGAATTTCTTGCCAATTGCCATCGCGGAATAGTTGGGGTAAGGCTTCGGGATTATAGGGACCACAACCCACATTTAAAACCAGTTTTTTCGGGGATTTTAGGGCTGTTATCCCTGGGGAAGCATTCCAAGCTAATAAACAAATATTTTTCAAACCAAGCAAACCGTGATTAGCGATTTTATCATCTAAAATTATCTGAGCTTGGGGATGGGTTTTAGTAAAATCTCTTATTGCCTGTTGGAGAGCGGGATGCTGACATTTATTGATGATAATTAAAGCGGAATCGGACCAGAATTTTTTGGCAAAAAGTAGGGAGATGAAGAGCGATCGATAGTCTTCGGCGGCGTCGTAGTAATAAACTCCCAGCTTTTCTTCACTGTTTAATTCTGCCAGATCATCGAAAAAGTTTTCCGTTTCTTGATCGCTTAAAAATATCTGTTCTGATAGTTGAAAATCCTCCAAATCCTCAGATAATATAGTTAGCTTTTCTCCCGATGGATCGTATTTAAAAAAAGCTTCTACGCCATAACCGCAGCGATCGCTATTATCCCAGAAAGCGGCGACTAAACTACCGCGACGAAAACAACCCACTTGACAGTAAACCTCCTCTGGTTGCAGACAGGCAACGGCGAGATTGAGCAGGGGAAAGAGATTGCGATCAGGATAGGAGGCGGTTTTTTCGCTTAAAAGGGTTAATTGCTCGGAAATAGGCGACATTAAAGCCGATCCCCAATCCTGATACTGTTGGGGCAGTTTTTCTAAGAATTTCTGTAAATCCATACCTTAGCTCTTGCAAAAGTGACGATCCTCACCCCTTAATCATAGATCGTTATCTTCGGGATGAAGTCACTGCCTTAATTGTGGAAGAGTGCTAATCTGATCTATTAGCCCATCAGCACAAGTAGACCAACTTCTGATATGCCCTACAACTGCTTCCAGATCAAATTTTGGGGAGTACGGGGGAGTATTCCCTGTCCAGGTTCGGAAACCGTTCGTTATGGTGGTAATACTTCCTGTGTAGAGATGCAAGTCGGTAGAGAAAGATTAATTTTTGACGGTGGTACAGGGTTACGCATCCTAGGACAGTCTTTGATGGCAGAAAGTCCAGCGAAAGCCCATTTATTTTTCAGCCACTCCCATTGGGATCATATTCAAGGTTTTCCTTTTTTTACCCCTGCTTTTATCAGGGGCAATACTTTTAATATCTACGCGGTTCCCTCCCCCAACGGAGCAACCATCAAGCAAACATTACACGATCAGATGTTACATCCTAATTTTCCCGTGCCTTTGCAGATTATGCGGGCTGATTTAGAATTTTATGATCTAGAAATGGGCGAAACCCTCCACTACGGCGATGTCAGCGTCGAAACCCGTCCTTTAAATCATCCAGGAGAAGCGGTGGGTTATCGGGTAAATTGGCAGGGTTTATCGGCAGCATATATTACCGATACCGAACATTTTCCTGATCGCCTTGATGATAACGTTCTGGCTTTGGCCTGGCAAGCGGATGTGATGATTATTGATGCTGCCTACACCGATGAGGAATACAACGATCCTAAGTATTCTAAGGTGGGTTGGGGCCATTCCACTTGGCAGCAGGCAGTCAAAATCGCCCAGGCAGCCCAAGTTAAGCAGTTAGTTCTATTTCATCACGATCCCGCCCATAATGACGATTTTCTCGATCGCATTGGCGAACAGGTAAGAAAGATTCTGCCTCAAACTATTCTCGCCCGGGAAGGCCTGTTGATCGAACTGCGACCGGAAGGTTCTCGGATAGATGAAGCGTAACCTAAGTCACTGTTCCCCACTATGACTATAACTGCTGTAGATGCTCAACAGCTTATCCCCGTGGGCGCAGATAGGATAGAATGGTATAACTTCATCTGGGATTTTCTCTGGTGCTATATTATAAAAATGTCCAATCAATCCTCACCTAACTCCACAGAAATACAAGCAATTTTTGATCAGATCGCTCCCGAATATGACCGCCTCAATCAGGAATTAAGTTTAGGATTACACCATATCTGGAAATTAATGACAGTCAAATGGTGTCAACCAGAAAAAGGGGACTTTGCCCTCGATATCTGTTGTGGCAGCGGCGACCTGACTAACCTATTATCAAAACAAGTGGGCAAAACCGGCAAAGTGATCGGACTAGATTTTTCCCCACAACAATTAAAAATCGCCCGTCAACGTTTTAGCGCCACTAATATTAACTGGATGGAGGGGGATGCCCTCAATTTACCCTTTGCCGATTCTAGCTTTGATTGTGCCACTATCGGCTATGGATTACGCAATGTGGTGGATATTGCCCAATGTTTGGGGGAATTATACCGAGTCCTCAAACCGGGTGCTAAAGCGGCGATTCTTGACTTCCATCAACCCACCGAAACCATCGCCAAACTATTCCAAAACTGGTATCTCGATCATATCGTCGTTCCCGCCGCCGAGCGCTACGGCTTAACTGACCAGTACGCTTATATTAGTCCCAGTATCGATCGCTTTCCCCGGGGCCCAGAACAGGTAAAATTAGGCTATCGGTCGGGATTTTCCGGCGCTGTTCACTATCCACTCCTAGCAGGACTGATGGGAGTGTTAGTCTTGAAGAAATAACCTACTCACATTTCCGTTTATTTTTTGCTGCTAAATTGAATCTCCCTACTCTTTGGACATGGATCTTACCGCCGATCGCGGGGGCAATTATTGGCTATTTTACGAACGATGTAGCCATAAAAATGCTATTTCGTCCCTACAAGGCGATTTATATCGGTAAGCGTCCTCTTCCCTTCACTCCGGGGTTAATTCCTCGCAATCAAGATCGATTAGCTGTCCGGGTATCGGATACGATCATGGGTTCCCTGTTAACCCCCGAGGAATTACAAAAACTGGCTAAACGACTCCTCGACACCGAAAGGGTACAGGGGGCGATACTCTGGCTGTTACAATTAGCTTTAAAACAAATAAAAGGCGATCGGCAAGCAAAAACAGCCGAGATTTTGGCGGCGATTCTTCACGATTTATTCGGGGAATCTTTAGCGAAATTACTAAAAGTTTTAGCCCGACGGCAGGACTTTTTAGAAAAACAGATCAATCAAATTTTTGATCGCCTAGTCTTAGAATTTTCTCTCAGTGAACAACAGGCGCGACAATTCTCCGATTGGCTATTAGAAACCGTCCTACCTGCTGATGTTATCCGTCTAGCTTTGATCGACTTTTTAACCGATCGCAATATTCAAGTTATCGATGAAGGATTTCGAGAAAAAACCAGTGGAACCTATTGGGTAGTAGCCAATTTATTCGGTTTACGCAATGCCCTCGCTCGCTTACGCACTTTTTGCCTTGATGAAAAGGATTTAGCTAATACCAGAATCAAAGAATTATTACTATCTTTAGAGATGCGTAATCGTCTGAAAAACTGGTTACAAAGTATCTCTTTACAAAATTTACCTATCTCCACCGTCAGACAATTGCGTAAAACCACTAGGGATACGGTGCGAATTTATATTCAAGAAAGTGGCGAACAATTTCTGCAAGATTTTGGACAAACGATCGACTGGGATCAAATCGCTAATTTAATTATTAATCGTCTGCAATCCTCGGTGTCAATGACTACATCATTAGGGGTAATTAGTCAAGAGTTAGCGTTAATTTTAGAGCGTTATCTAGAGGAAGATTTAGAGAAATTAGTCGCCCAAATTATCCCGATTCTCAACATCGATCAGGTAATCCGCGATCGGGTAAATGCCACTTCCCCGGCCGATCTGGAAAATGCCATTCAAGGCATTGTTAAACAGGAATTACAGGGAATTGTTAATCTCGGTGGGATTCTCGGTCTTCTCGTCGGACTAATGCAAACAGTTATTTTAATCGCACAGAATAGAGGGTAATAATTAGGGTTTGCTGAAAAAGTTTGTTGGTGGGGGCAGGGTGTGGGGTGTGGGGTGTGAATTTTCCCCCTGAAAAAGCCTTAATCTAACAAGGTTTTTAGATTTATTCAGCAAGCCCTAATTAGGGTTTGCTGAATAAGTACGGGCGAAGCATTCGGGCAATAACCTATCGGTGAAACCGTAGATTTTTTATCCGAATGCTTCGCCCCTACAGGACGCGGGCCGATGAAGACGCAAGGTTTTGAAGCACG
>NZ_JAJTDH010000159.1:0-4429 GCF_021300285.1 Microcystis sp. 49638_E5
CTTAATGAGTATAATCGAGCGCAAAATGAGGTAATTATGCTCACGAAGTCTTCCATTAAATCGTCTTTTCTTTCTTCTGCTAGATTAACGACCTCTATATCTCTATTTGTTTGAGTTAAAAGAACTTTCAGATAATTAAACCCTACTCTGCTTAAACGATCTTTATGTTCTACGACAATCAAATTATAATCAGTTTGTTCTAGAAGTTTTAATAATAGCTTTCGATGATCATTGACTCCACTTCCTACTTCTTTAACTACTCGAACAATTTGATAGCCTTTCGCAATACAATAAGCTTCCAATCTTTTTGCCTGAGTCTCTAAGTTAGATTTATTTTCTGAACTAGAAACTCGCCCATAAATACTTTTCTGTTGGCTCTCTCCTGGCTAAAGCAAGAAGATTCTTGGGCTGAATCCTGCCTCCACCAACAATGTTAGTCTCGGCATTATACCATTTTTCTTTATTCGTGGCAGACATTCTACTCCTTTCTTGCCCCCCGATGTCGGGGGGGTGGGGGGCAAGGGTTGAGGGAAATTAACCATCTCTGCCATTACTTTAGAAAAATGGTAAGTACCTAAGCAAAATTAATTACACATATCTAACCACCTCTTGCCTCTTGCCTCTTGCCTATCTTTACTAGGAAATTAATTTTGCACGACCACTTATTACAGTTTCCTGGCTAGTCCGACTACACCTTTTACAGTTTGAAAATGCCAAAATTTTGGTCAATAACGGCGTTGAAATCCAAACGGAGTAGCAATCCTTACCACAGGAAATGAACCTGATCGCCTTGTCTCCCTATACCACCATCCAGACCGATTAGAGCCGCCCCCGCGCTATCAAAATGTCTCCGTCTCAAACACGATCGCCATTTTGTAGATTGGATTAACACAGAAAAACCAAATTTCGTTCAAAGAGGCGCGATCGCCCCTTTGTTAGAGTCATTTAAAGTTAAGTTCTGAGCCACTTTAATATCTGAGGATTTTTGTCATAACGGTAGGTAAAACCATCTTTGGCTGTAATCACCTTCCCTCGACTAGCTTTACTCCGAATGCTAGAGAGTGATAGGTCTGTTAATAGTTTCATTTCCTGATGGGAAAATCCTTCAAGAGAATAGACTATTTCTGGTTCTGATCCATTATCGATAGTAATATCGGGTGTTATGGAATTGTTACTCGGAGCATTAGTAAACATTTCTCGCGCTTTTTTAAGGCGATAATCTTGAACGCTTAAGAGTTCCCAACTAGAGTCAGCAGAAAGTTCTAAAACCCATTGATGGTAATTAAACAAACTTTCTCGATGACCCACACTAATAAAGGTTGTCTTGCGAGTTTGTAATTGCTCGTATAAAATCTCCTCATTTGTTAAATCTAAGGCACTGGTCGCCTCATCTAAAATGGTAAAACTCGGAGAATTCACTAACAATCGAGCAAAGGCTAGGCGTTGTTGTTCACCGAGGGAGAGAATGTTTTCCCAGGGTTTTTCGGAGTCAAAGTCATCCACCCGATTTAGCACATTTTGCAAATTGACTTGTTGTAATACTGCTTGAAGTTCGGTATTGCTCATCTCACGATTGGTTAGAGGATACAGCAATTGTTCGCGTAAGGTTCCCAAAATAATGTAGGGACGTTGGGGCAAAAAGAGAATTTCTTCTAGGGGAGGACGCACTAAACGCCCAGTGCCAGCATTCCATAAACCGGCAATCGCCCTTAATAAAGAACTTTTACCTCGACCACTGGGCCCGACAATCAATAATCCTTCACCTTTTTGAACAGTAAGAGATAAATCCTCAACAATCACCTTTTCATAGTCAGGGGTTTCTAGGGTGACGTGTTCAAAGGCAAAATGATTTTCTTCTATGGTTGTAATTGTGCTGACATTCTCGGCTTGTTTAGTCACAGTTTCTAAGGCATTAGAAAATTCATTTAAACGTTCTACATAACTCGAAAACCGTCCTGAAGTGCCAAATTCTGTAATTAATTCTCCCAGGGCCGATGCAAACATAAAACTAGCTAATGAAGCTTGCTCAACTTGTCCATAATCAATTTCTCCTTTAATATACAAAGGGCCAAGCACTAAAAAAGGAAAAAACTGAATGACGGAACGATAGCCCCGACTAAAAATTTCATTCCCTTTTTCCCAGTTAATTTTATTTTTCGTATCATTGATAACTTCCTGAAAACGCCGCTGAATAATATTTTGTTCCTCTTTTTCTCCCCGAAAAAAAGCAATAGATTCCGCATGAGTCCGAACATGGGTTAAGGCATAGTTATAATCTGCTTTTGATTGCAGTTGTGCCTGATTGATCTTGCTTAATTCTTGATTTAGATAGGCGGCAATAAAATTACCGATAATCGTGTAAAACAGTAGCGGAATAGCAATCTGTCGAGAAATTGACCAAACTACCACTAAAAAAGTTAGCATTTCCAAACTTTTTTCTAAAAAAGTGGCCGAGAAACTAATGGCGTTTGTGGCGATCGGTTCAATTTCCTGGGCTAGACGTTGATCGGGGTTATCAATGTCAGATTGAAAGTTAATTTTATAATAGGCACGATTACTAAAATATTTCTCTAAAATCTGGGTGTTTAACCATTGATACCAATCTAGGGCAATTTTTTTGCGAATATCTTTGGTGAACCCTGCCAGCAGCGTTACACAGATTAATCCGATCGCATAGACAGTTAATGTACTGGCAAATTGAGACGCATCTTTTTCCTGAATAATGACATCAATTAAACGACGATTAACAAAACTGTTAAAAGCCGTGACGGCGACTAATCCCACAATCAAAAAGATAAGCAGTGATAGCATTCCCCAGGAACGAATAACCTGAGAAAAGCTTCTTTTATTTGATACAGTGGGATACCAATAGGGTTGGGCGATCGCCTTTACATCCCTTAAAAATTGGTTAAAGGAAGCAAGGGCATTGGCACTAGAAGCTGTTTGGGTTGTCATACTTGTCCTCTGACCGGTGAACGATCATTCATTTTAAACAATAATCAGGTCTTTTTGAAAGTTTTAGGCTAGGTAGCTATTTAGTTTTTCAGCGAGGACTCGATTTTTAATTAAACCGTAGTGATCGCCGCTAATCCATTGAGATTGCAAGTCATTGATTACTTGATGCCAACCAGGATTTTTAATAGAACTGTCTTCCGCTCCTAAGAAAACACTTCTACCCAGATACATCTTGGGAGAATAGCTGCTCAAAGCTTGGTGATTAATCTGGAAAACTTTAAACCAGGTTTTAACCTGCTGCTTCCCAAAATCTGACGGCAAAAGATTCGTCTCTTGACTCCAAGTAATAAATTTTTCTAGTAATTCGTCTGATGTAAAATGAGCAAGTTCACTCCCAGAGAAAGAGATTTCTTGATTAAATATACTTACTAAGTCTCTGATGAAAGAATAGGCAATATTGAGATCTTCATTAAATTCTTCTGTCAGGGAATTAGCATAATTTTTCTCCCTATTAACTGAATTAAGTAAACTGGGAGAATAACTATCTATTAAAGCCAGTAAAGCAACTTCTTGACCTTGGGTCAATAATTGTTGGGCGATTTCAAAGGCAATTACTCCTCCCATTGACCAACCTCCTAAATAGTAGGGGCCAGAGGCTTGAACAGTTTGTATTGCTTCAATATAAATCATTGCCATTTCTTCAATAGAGGCTACAGTTTTTTCTAATTCACTTAGCCCTAATGATTGTAATCCATAAAACGGCTGTTTCGTTCCTAAATTACGAGCTAAATCGGCATAACATAGCACATTACCACCAATGGGATGAACAGCAAAAAATGGAGTTTTATCACCTTGAGACTGGATAGCAATCAACGGTGAAGAGGCTGGCTGAGTTGTTTCTTGCGCTAGTAATTTGGCTAGACTTGCTATGGTTCCATTTTGAAAAAGACTGGTTAATGGTAAACGTTTGTCTAACTTTTGTTCAATACGATTGATCAGACTGACTGCTAACAAAGAATGACCGCCTAATTCAAAGAAGTTTTCCTGAATACCAATATCATTAATGCCTAAAATCTCTGACCAAATTTGAGTTAATTGCAATTCTACTAAATTACGAGGAGCAATTTTTTGGATATTTTTTCTGGCTTGATCATCAGGTGCTGGTAAGGAACGGCGATCGCATTTGCCATTGGGAGTTAAGGGTAAATTATCTAAAATAACAAAGGTATTAGGAACAAGATAGGCGGGTAATTGATTAGCCAAGAATTGACGCAGTTCGCTAGTAGTTATCTGGGAGTCAGAAGTAAGAACCACATAGGCAACTAAGCGCTTATCGCCAGGAGTATCTTCGCGGACAATTACCGCCGTATTTTGCACATCGGGACATTGACTCAGAACCGCTTCAATTTCTCCTAACTCAATGCGAAAACCGCGAATTTTTACCTGATTGTCAATGCGTCCTAAATATTCAATA
>NZ_JAJTDH010000079.1:0-16583 GCF_021300285.1 Microcystis sp. 49638_E5
GGCACCCCCCTTATTAAGGGGGGACTAAGGGGGGATCGGCACCCCCCTTATCAAGGGGGGCAGGGGGGATCGAACCTAAAATCCATTTTTAATTTAATTATAACCAGCTACTTACTATTCATCTGTTGATTCGGCGACGCCTCTTCAGAGAATATTCCAGCTATGATAGGAAACATTGTCTAGTTGGGAAAAAACATGGTTCAGTCTTCCGAAAAAATTGAAGTTAAGTACGGGGAAAGAGAAATTGCCGAAGGAACATTAATTACTTTCCCCAATCCACGTCCGGGCAGAAATTACGATATTCAGATTACTCTGCCGGAATATACCTGTAAGTGTCCCTTTTCTGGTTATCCCGATTTTGCCACTATTTATCTTAGCTACGTTCCCGATCAAAAGGTGATGGAATTAAAGGCGATTAAACTTTATATTAATAGTTATCGCGATCGTTATATTTCCCACGAAGAAGCAATTAACCAAATTTTAGATGATTTGGTGGCCGCTTGCGAACCCTTGCAGATGAAAATTAAGGGGGATTTTCATCCCAGGGGTAACGTACATACCGTGGTGGAGGTGATGTATAAAAAAGAATAGCATAATTTTCTAGTTTGGGGATGGGTTAGCCCCCATCTCTAGCTGTTCTAGTTTTTGTTGTTCAAGTTTTTTGCTGTCGTCGTCTTCAATACCCATTTTGAACTTTTCCTCTATACTTAAAGCTTAAATATTATACCATTTTTCAAAAAGTGTCTCCTACTTAGTAAAGGTACAGTTTATGCAGTAAAAAGGCAATGAGTGGAGTCCTTAATATTAATATTGCTGAGTCGGTAGAAGAATTAAAATCCTTTTCCGTGAGGTATTTTGGTGCGGTATGTCGGATTTGCTGCTTAATTAGGGTCTGCTGAAAAAGTTTTTCCTAGGGGCAGGGTGTAGGGTGTAGGGTGTGGGGTGTGGGGTTTTACCGATTTTGAGGGGGTCAATTACCTAATTTTCAGGGAAAAAGTAAGGGTTTGCGGCAAAAAGTTTGTTGGTGGGGTTAGGAGTCAGGAGTCTCCGAGTCAGTAGCCGGTCGTTTCAGGCTTTGTTGCCCTCTTTTTTGTACCAGTTTATGTACTATGAAGAGAATAATGCAAGGTTTTTGAATGTCCCAATCCTATTTTCTTGCACTAACATCAGATTTTAACAGGTCAAAAGCCTTATTTTCAAAGGGTTTTACCATTATTCAGCAAGTCCTAATTGAAACCAAAAGGGAAAAATATCTGGGCTTTCTTCTAATAAAAAAATTGAGATAAAATTTGGTTAATTTCCTGTTGTATTGTTTGTGTTGTCCAACCTAGTCCATTAACATCCTTAGGGCGTGTTGCTACAACCCAAAATTCAATTAAAATTTGAGAAGTAATCAAACATTCTCCTCCTTGTCTAATAATCATGTCAACAACATTCATGATTAGGGGATAACTTGATGAGTTAGGGTCACTAGCTCGTAAGAGAATGTTAGTATCCAGTAAATATTGAGTCATTAGTCTTCATAGATAGTGTCACGGTGTAAAGCTTCATCGGGTAAAGGGGGATTATTAGAGGAATGGCTTTGTACCCAACTCATCCATTTAGCGGCTCGCTGTTCAGGGGTAAGAGTCGGATCTGGCAAAGGAAGTGAAGTTTTGGGGATGAGAGATTCGGTGAAAGATAAGACTTCTTGTTGTTTTTCTAAGGGAAGTTTTCTTAGGTTTTTAATGATAACTTGTTCAATATTCATGTGACTTAGACTAATAGGCAACCATATCAATCATATCCCATGCCGCAATTTCTCTATATTTAATAAATCTTTACATTTCTCTCCCCAACTAGCGATTAATTTTGGCTTTTTGATTGTACTGATAGCGATCGCCCCCCTCACAGTTAGGTCAAGTAACAGCCCAACCCAACGCCAAGGGCGGACAGCAAAAAAAATACACACTACCGCACCAAAAACTGTATCTTAAGCTACGATTTAATAAATATTTACATTCCTCTCCCTAGCTTAGGGATTTACTGGGGAAGGAGTCTCAGGTGGTTTCCTCTGTCTTACTTGTATAGTCATTTCAATTAAGATTGAGAATATCAATCCCAGAGTTCATAAGGGTTTTGTCGGTCTAGAGTCTATCAGACTTATCTGAAATGACTATAAATATCACCACGAAGACTGATCTCAGTGATGATGAAAAGCTGTTCTTCTCGATTGACTTGTATAATCGCCCCTGTAGGTTGGGTTGACCGAAGGAAAACCCAACAAGGCATAATTCGGTGGAGTTTTTGGGTTTCGTTCCGAGGGCCCGACCTACGAAACTGAATTTTCCCCCTTAAATTTTAACTTAAATAGGGTTTGCTGAATAAATCTAAAAACCTTGTTGGATAAGGCTTTTAGACTTTTTTGACCTCAAAAAGTGCCGACCATTGGAGGGATCGGGGGTAAAATTCAGGTACTTTTTCCTGCCCCCACGAAAAACTTTTTCAGCAGCCCCTAAATAGGGTGCGTTCCCCATGATCAAACGATGGAGTAACAAGGATTGCATCAGGGAACGCACCCTACCAGCGACAGAGCGATCGCTCTTGAAGCAATTGTCAAAACGCCCACACCATCGGTCAAAGCAAGGAGGCATCGCCGCCGGGGTTGTCTCTTTGATCGCCGCTCTCTCAACGTCAAGTGCCGACTCGGCAGCGATTATACTCGATTTGATCTTTATTGAGCGTTTAAGTCCCATTAGTTTTATCTTCAGCAATCTTATGGAGAACAAAAACATTATCTTGCTTTAAAAGCAGCCATCTTGCAAAAGGATAGCGTTTGACTTCTTTATAACCTTCGAGCAATCCAGAAGAAATCATGTAGTCATTACGATTTACCGACCAGTAACTTTTACCCCGCTTCCTCGGATATTTTGGATCGTTTAAATACCAGCTATTAAATTCGTGTCCACCATTAATATATTCAGGAGTAACTCCCTGCTCCATCAAATCATTTAATGCCTGCCACCGAGTTCGATTCCAGGCTAAGTAGTCATGGGTTGCCGCCATAGTAAATCCGCCCCAAATAAAGGTCATTGTCAAGGCAAAAGCAGTTATTTTTTGGCCAATATCTTGCTCGTTAATATAATTATTTGAAATCACTAAAAGCACCATAAATAATGGTAAAAGAAACAAAAGGTAACGATCGAGGGGATAACTTACTCCAAAAAGAAAAATATATATCAATATTGCTGAAAGTATTAGTACTTTTAACCATTTTTCCGATTCTGAAAAAGTTTGAATGATTGCTAAACATAAGTAGTAAAGCAATAAAAGCGCCCCAAGGACACCCATAGCCGTGATTATCAACCAAAATATTTTTAAACCAAGGGAATAGGGTGGATAACTTACCTTCAAGGGATCAGGATATCGAAGTGTGAAAGGACCTAAGCCAAAATAAGCTAGGACATTTCCAATCAATGGCATAGTTTGGCGTCGCCAAATCAATCTACCCATCACGACAACAAAAAAGCTAGATATAATCAAGATCGTTATGGTTTTCTGTCGGCGAGATATTTCTTTTAATTTTTTTACGAAAAAGATCGCTATAATAGGGAAAATAAAACAACCTATGTATATCAGTGAAATCATGATAATGTGGTTGCGAAAATCTAATTGTCGTGTACTTAACACATTCTCTGGTATTAAGCGAGTGCGACCGGTAGAATAAAGCCAGTTTTGATAAAATCTATGCAGTAAAATCCCTGAAGAAAATATGACAAAACTAGCAAACAAAAACTTTATTTTAAATCTTTTTTTAAACGAGTATGCCAGGGCAAATGATAAAAGAATCACTATTGCGTACTGGCGAATCAAAATATTGACATAAACTAAGCAAAGACCCAGAATAACTTCACTTATTGATTCCCGCTTCAATCCCCTGATCAGAAAATAGAAAGATAGGATACTTAAAGCCAGAAAAGGAACGTCGGTCATAAAGCTGTTAGCTAATCCAAAGTATAGAGGATTAACCACTACCAGCAAAGCGCCCAACAAAGAGATTTTCTGATTGGCATTAACTTCTCTAAGCAGCAGGTAAGTACCAATCGCACCGATTAATCCTAAGGTTAAAGTTGAGAAGCGTAATGCGGTAAATGAAAATCCAAAAGGAAGGCAAAATAAGGCTCCCCAAAAGGCTTGAAAAAATAGGTTAGCATGAGCTGGACTGGGAAAGCTGAAATCACCTTTCTCCAGAATCGATTTTACGGCTAGTCCATAAACCCAGTCATCATTAAGAGGAAAATTACCCAAAGGATTGACGACAATTACCATCACAGTCCATATCGCAATAATTATTAAAATATTGACAATATCAGCTTTTTTTTGATGACTAAAATAGCTCCAACTTATTACATCTGTTTTGTTCATGGCTCTAATCTTACGAAAGGAAAATAGAAGCAAGCTTCATTTATCTATGATACGGCCAGGGTTGTCTCTTTCATCGCCGATCTCTCAACGTCAAGTGCCGACTCTGCAACGATTATACTCGATTTGATCTTTATTGAGCGTTTAAGTCCCAATAATTGCCCCTTAGTGGATATTTCTACAAATTTGAGCTGCAACCCAGCCAATGGAGGTTAAAGATTGCTTGATAGATGGGATTATGGACCCGCAGCTGGCCTTGATCTTTGATCACTAACCCCGATAAAAGTAACTCTTTTTCTGGGGGGCTATCCTCGGCAATCACCTCTTTTTCCCTTAAAATCCGTTCATAGAGTCTCAGGAGCAACTGGGAGCGATGACTGTTGAGGAGCCGGTCGCGAATAGTCCGCAGATGTTCCGGTTCATCCTGAGCCTCCCAATTGTCAATGATCTTCTTCTGTACCAAGTCCTCAATCCAGGAGGCCTCACCATTGGGGGGAATCGGCGAGGTAGCGGTGCGAATTAACTGACAGAGTTTTTGGGTCAGAAAGGGTTGGCCGTTTGTCCAGGCAAAGACTTCTTTTAAGACAGTTTGCGGGTTAGTAAATTTCTCGGCCAATCCGCGCAGTAAAGGCTGGGCTTCGTGTTCCTTAAAACCCTCCAATTGAATCGAATGACCGATATTAAAAGGAGTGATTTGGTGGTCGGTAATTAAATCGGAGGGGGTGACAACACCGAAGAAAGCGAAGGTCAAACGCCGATAGAGCGGGTTAAAACCGCGCTGGTTATAGCAGGAACGAATCAGGGCAAAAAAGTCATTAACCGCGAAATTTAAGCCCAAAACGCTATCAATTTCATCGATAAAAATCGCGATCGGTTTCGGGGGAGAACCTTCCACGATCCCCACTTCCAGCAATAACACTTCTTCGATAAATTCCCCCAAGCGCTGTACTGCCGAGACATCTTCCCGTTCTTGCCACCAAGCTTTGAGATTGACCCTTTTGAGCAGGCCAAAACGTCGTCCTAACTCGAAGGCTATCCCCTTGTACCATTGGTCGGGAGTGACATTTTCACTGCCGATGCGGGTTAAATCAATGGGAGCGCAACAGATGCCCTCGTGTTGGAGGTGATCGATCATGCGTACCATTAAACTAGACTTACCCATTTGACGGGGATTGAGGACATAGCAAAAATCGCCGCGTTTGAGGGCCTTATAGAGATAACGGTCGGCGGCGCGGACCACATAGGTGGGGGCATCCATGGGTAAACTGCCCCCCACTTGGTAGTCAAAGGTGCTAGATTCTTCGCTACTTCTGAGCAGTTCATTTTCAAACAGTAATTTTGCTTGGGTGGCTTTGAGAATTTCTAGGGTTTGGCTGAGTTCCAGGGTGCGCTCCTGCACTTTCTGTTCTAGGGTGCGGCTATACTCGGCTAATTCTTCGGTAAAGCGAATCCGTTCCGCTTCTGCCTGTTTTCGTTCGCTAATATCGGTAAAAGCGGTGATCGCATAGATAATTTCTCCTTTTTCGTCAAAAACAGGCGTGGCATACACTTCTAGGGGGATAATCTTCTCTCCTTGGTGAACTTCTATATCATCCACCGTGTTTTTTTCCCCCCTTAAAGCTCGGAAAATCGGATGGTATTCTGTGGGATACAATCGATCGGTTCCAGCTTGATATAACTGATAGGTTTCCCCCAACTGATTAGCCGTGGTGATATTAACTATCCCTTTTCCCAAAATCTCTTGGGCGGTTTGATTGGCATAATAGGGTTGACTGCCAGCATCGAGGACAAATACCCCCACTGGCATGGCTTCTAAAAATTGCGCTAGTTGTCTCTGTTTGGCTTTGATTTCGGCGTAGAGTTTGGCGTTAGTAATTGCGATCGCCGCTTGGCTGGAGAGCAGTTGCAGCACTTCCAATCTTTCTTGGGTAAAAGCCCCGACGGTGAGATTATTTTCTAGATAGACAATTCCCCGCAGTTGTCCTTGGTCGAGGAGAGGGGAACAGAGCAGCGATTTGGTTTGATGGGTTTTAATATAGGGATCGTTGCTAAAATTGCCCTGATGGGCGGCATCGTTATTAAGAACGGTTTGACCGCTCCGGGCTACATAGTTAATAATTGAGACGGGAAGATGTTCTTCGATGGCATTAGATTTAAAGACTGTCACCCTGTCTTCCTGCACTGAACCGGAGGCTTCAATCAATAGTTGTCCGCCACTTTCTAGGATAAGATAGCCCAGCTGCGCCCCAGCATTTTCGATGAGAATTTTCATCAGGGTGGCGAGTAATTGATCTAAAACTATCTCGCTAGAAATGGCTTGGGATGCCTTCATAATCGTGGCTAAATCTAACAGATATCCCGAATGACTAACTGAATTTTTTCTGGTGGTAGTTCTCGTGGTTTCGGTCAGGGAATTGACACCATAATTATTGACCATTAACTGAGAATAGCGGCTTTCTATATCTTTGACTTTAGCGGTTGCTCCCCAAAGAGAATAGAGATAAGCAGCTTCATTGATGTAGGTTTTGGCAATTTTTACTTTACCCCAATCGAGATAGAATTTCGCCGCTAGTTCGTTAGCCAGTGCCTCTTCATTAATGTATTCATTTTCCTTGGCTTTAGCGATGGCTAGATCGTAGTTTTCTATGGCTTCTAGATAGGATTGCTGCACCCGATCCTTTTCCGCTTGCACTAAATAAAATTTATGGAGATAGTTAGGGGGTGCTTGATTAGCCCATTCCCACAGCTTTTTCTGATTATTCGTCACCCGTTCTAATACTTGCTGTTGTTGGTCATTGTCCAGATGATTATAAATAGCTAAATGGGCGAGGGAATCATAGAAGTTATGCAGAGAAATCAAGAAAGTGGCGGTAGCTCCCCCTAGATAATTTTGGGCTTGATTAGCATTTTCGATGGCTTGTTCGTACTGTCCAAATAGATAACAAAGGTATAATTTATTAAGAAATAAAGCACAGAGACCATAGAGATCATTAGCCTCTAGATGGTAGGATAACATAAGAGTTTCTTGATAGTATTGTCCTTCTAAAAGACCTGGATTTTCCGAGCGTCCCAGCAGATTTAAAACTGTTTGTCCGTAGATTTTTAGATAGTTGCGGGGGTTTTCTTGTTTGAGCTTAACAAAAGCCAGATCATAGTTAGCTATTTCTCTAGCTAATTCGGTTAATTCCTGTCCGATAAAGGCGGAATGAAAACAGTAAAGATAGGCGCAGGTTGTTCCGTAGTAGAGATCGCCCATTTCTAAACCAGTTTGATAGGAAGATTTTAACAAGGACAGGGAATTTTTAATCGGTTCTTTCCAGATACTAATAGTGGTGGAAAAGACGGCAATTATTTTCGGCATCAGGGCTTTGGTATGAAATTTATCAGCAATGTTTAAAGCCAATTTTCCAAATTGATAACCCGTTTCCCAATCGTCTAAAAGACCACAAAGAATTAAGCCATAATTGACATAAGTAAAAGCCGCTAGATAACTGTTGCCGTACTGAATTGATAAGTTAACCTGTTTTGATACTAGGATGGGTAAGAGATGAGGGACGGCAATAAAAACAGGAGAAAATATAGCACTTGCTATCTTCATTATTGCTAATTTTTTTTCCTCATTTATCGGCGGTAAAGTAATTAAATCTTCTATATTTTTACCCGCTAATTTTTGCCGAGTTTTAGTGAGTTCTTCTTGGATATCTGATGATTGTAAGAATTCAGGAATCTCGAAATCAAAGCTTTTTAGGACAGATAAGCCAATTTGTACCGCTTTTAGTTCTTGATTTTGGGCGTGATAAGCTTCGATGATTACTTCATAAACTTTGATTTTATCGAGGGTGGTTTTTGCCTGTTTTAACACGAGATTAGCCCAGCACTGCATCTGCTCAAAATCTCCACTTAAATAGGCGATTTCTGTGGCTTCAGAATAAATATCTAAAGTCAGTTGATAGTTATTTTTCCAGCTTGATTTTTTGAGAAGTTTTTGAGCGATTTTAATGTATTTTAAGGCTCCATTTTGGGCATTAGCGGCTTTTGCCTTTTGGGCTGCTAGTAAATTCAAGTTAGCCACTGACTCCCGTTCTTTTTCCTTGCTAATTAGTTGATAACCAAGATTGAAATGATCGACTATTTTAAAAATCTTTTCCGATAATTCTTTGGCAGAAGTATGCTGCCAAAGTAGGCGACCAATTTTTAAATGAATTAAAGATTTTTGGCTGTCTTCGATGAGAGCGTAAGCTCCTTGCTGAATGCGATCATGAGCAAATTTATATTCTTGAATGAGTAATTGTTCATCTAATTCTGAGAGGGGAATAATTAAACCAGCTTCGCTACTAGAAGTTAAAATTGGTAAAAGTTCTGGGGGTGATTTTTCAGAGATTACTGCTAGAATATTTAAATTAAATTCTGAGCCAAGACAAGCGGCTAAACTTAAGACTTCTTGGGTTTCGGGAGGCAATTTCTGCATTTTGCCCATCATAAATTGAATCAGATTATCGGTACTGCCAATCCTTTGAATTTGACCGAGATGCCATTGCCAATAGCCCCTATTATTGTCGGTTTTAGTGGTTGTTTCCTGCCCCGGTTGGAAAAATAGCAAATTTTCCCAGTAGATGGTTTTGAGAAATTCATTGACAAAAAAAGGATTACCGTGGGTTTTTTGCCAGACTAAAGCGGCCAAAGATTGCACATATTCTGGTGAATGATTTAATGTCTCTGCAATTAACTGATTGACCTGTTCAAGCCCCAGAGGTTTTAAAATAACTTGATTGATAATTATGCCCCCCTGCTCTAATTTATCCAGGGTAGCGGTTAGGGGATGGGTGGAATTAATTTCATTACTGCGATAGGAGCCAATTAAAAACAAATAGTCCATATCGCCATCGAGCATAATTAATTCTATTAACTGGAGACTAGCCAAGTCTGCCCATTGCAAATCATCGAGAAAGATGACCAGAGGATGTTCCGGGGAACAAAAGACCCGAATAAAATTTTTAAAGACTAAATTAAAGCGATTTTGAGTAGCGATCGCTCCTAATTGTAACACCTCTGGTTGTGGACCGATAATTAATTCTAGTTGGGGAATCACATCAATAATAACCCGTGCATTCGCCCCCAAAGACTTGAGGAGTTTTTGTCGCCATAGTTGCAGTTGTGGTTGACTTTCCCCCAAAAGTTGCTTGACGAGATGAGTCAAAGCACTAACCACGGCAGCGTAGGGAATATCGCGCTGAAACTGGTCAAATTTACCGGAGATAAAAAAGCCGCGTTTTTCAGTAATTGGCTGATAAATTTCCCTAACCAGGGTGGTTTTACCCATGCCAGAATAACCCGTAACTAGCATCAGTTCGGTGTGAGAGGAGTTTTTATCCGCCGTGGCTACCCGTTGAAAAGCAGTGAGGAGAGTGGCGATTTCTGCCTCCCTACCGTAGAGTTTTTGGGGAATTTGGAACTGATTGGCTAGATCTTGCCTAGCGATAACAAAATCATCAATTTTACCCGTTTTTTCTAGTTGTCTTAAACATTCTTCTAAATCTGCTCGAATACCATAGGCACTTTGGTATCGTTCCTCCGGGGTTTTAGCCATCAGTTTCCTGATGATTGCCTCCACCACCGGGGGAATTTCCTCCCTGACGAGACTATTAATCTCCAAAGGTTGTTTTGCCAGATGACAGTGAACTAATTCCAACGCATCTTTAGCCCGAAAAGGTAATTGTCCGGTGAGAAGTTCGTAGAAGCTAACGCCCAAGGAATAAAAATCCGTGCGGTAATCGAGACTGCGATTCATCCGTCCGGTTTGTTCGGGAGAAATATAGGCTAAAGTCCCCTCCAGGACGTTGGGATTTTTTAGCCCCGGATTTTCCCGCTGCAGGACGCTGGCAATGCCAAAATCGATGATTTTAATCTGTCCGGTTTCGGGGTTAAGAACTATATTGGCAGGATTAATATCTTTGTGAATAACCTTGGCGTTGTGAATTTTCTCTAAATTAGCCACTATTCGGGGTGCAAGACTTAAAAAGTCCCTTAAGGCTAGAGTTTTTTTGCCCTCTAGCCATTTTTTTAAGGATATACCCCCGAAATCTTCCAAAATAATCACGGGAGTTCTGCGGTAGGTTTCTAAACCATAGGCTTTAATCGCCCCCTCGAAGTTGAGGCCGCAGATGGTTTTATACTCCTGTTTGTAGTGGGTTAGTTCTTGGACGGTGGGATATTCTTGCTTGAGGATTTTGAGCATAACCGGTTGATTATCGGCGGTGCGAATAGCCCGATAGACTTCCGAGTTAACGCTTTCGTAGATTTGGGTAAGAATGTCGTATCCTTTGAGAACAATCATTTTTTTACTCGGCGATTGTAAACGGCTGCGGGTCTCCCCAAGAAAAATTCTACGGGAACTAAAACAAGACTCCGCAAGGCTGACAGGACTTGATTTACCTGTGAGACGGAAGGACGGGGAGAAGGCAGCACCTGCTCGAAATACTCGGAATGCAAGGTAAAACCAAAGTGAACATCTTCCGGCAAGCTCAGTTTAGCAATCGGTCCGTCCTTGAGATTGTCAGGGTTAAATAACCAAGCTTCTAATACTTTGGTCGGGGTTAAAACCGTCGTCAATAGATAGCCCTGTTCTTGGGGAATAAACTGAATGCTATCTAAAATATAGCCATCGGGACAAACATAAAAATCCAGTAGTCCCCGACCTAAATGTGATACATGAGTATCACTGGCATTTTTTTCTTGGCTAATCTGTTGACTTAACTGATTCCAATCCTTATCGAAGGGAACCTTGGCTAATACCGAGGGCAAGTCATGACAGGGAAGTTCGGCATCGCTGAGGATGCGATTGCTTTGGTCGCGACAATCCATATACTGACGACGACAGATTAATTCGCGCACATAACCGAGATAAATTTGATAAATGGCACTGTACCCCTGTTCCGATTCCCGCGGGTCGGCGGTGTAGAGACTGGTACAGAACCAACCCGGATGGATGAAAGCTTGTTCGCTCATCACCCTGGCATCTTCGATAACCACTTTGCGCAGCACTCCGGGGTCAAAGGAAAACATCCAAGGAATGCCGTGGTATTCGGGGGGATAACTCTGACCGGTAAAATGTTGGATATCGTCTTTTTCGATCGCTTCGGTTAAACTAATAGTGGCATTTTGGATGGCCACCAGCTGAATTTGACCGTTGATACTATGGTAATTACAAAGGAAGTGATAACTGTCACCATTGAAGGTAATTAATCGCGAGGGAACGGTGGTTTTTTCTTCCTTGAGATCTTGACGGTTAACCAGATAAATTTGAGTTTTCGGATAGGTTTCTTCTGGCTTAATTCTGATACCTAATAGTTTGGCTACTCCCATCTGAAAAGGCATATCGGGAATCATGATATAATCTTCGGTGACGATGACCGAATGGGGGCTACCCTCGAGGATAGTTCCCTGTATTTTCCAGGGTTTAAGTTTTTTTTGTTGATCCCAAACAACAATATACACCGATGAATCTAAATCTTTTAACATACCTCCCGATAAAAGTTTTAGCTTTAATTCACAGGTGATAAATTCTTTGGTCTTTTTGTCGTAGAAGGGGTGAGCGGTATTTTCTAGGACTGGGAAAATAGACAAAGGCACGGAAACAATATGTTGGTCAAAATAACCAATCGGGGTGATAGTATCAAGGGAAACGGGATCCACTTCCCAGTAACGTCCAGCATCGGCGGTGAGAATTAATCTGGTTTCTTCTAGTTGTTTATCTTCGGCAACTTTTTCTAGTTTAACCATAGCAGTATTCGCTATTTCCGAAGAACCTAAAATGCTGACCACTGCGGGAAAAGTAGCTCGACTAATATTAAATATCGGTAAAACTTTTCGCCAAAAACTATCCCAAGTTTTCAGTTTTTTACTGTAAACGTTAACTTGATTATTTTTCCCTTGCAGGTCCCATCTAATAATTACACCCTCGCCAGAGAACAAATGACGGTCATTTTCTCTATGAAAAGGACAGACGATAAAAACGTATCCCGACAGATTTTCCGGCCAATGTCCCTCGGTAACTGTGGCGACTGCTTGATATAAATTGTTCTCATCCGGTTGACCTAGTTGCGAGCGACTAAAATTGCTAACGTTGACAGTATTTTGGACAGTATCTTTGATTGACATATTCATAAGTAGAGTTTGCGGCAAAAAGTTTGTTGGTGGGGTTAGTAGCCGGTCGTCGGTCGTCAGGAGATAGGATTCAGAAGTCAGGATTCAGGAGCCAGGAGACAGGTTTTAGGTGTTGGGGTGTTGGGGTTTTGGGGTTTTAGTTCAATTTCCCCACTTCCCCACCTCCCCAATTCATAATTCATAATTCATAATTCCCACTCCCCCCACACCCTACACCCCACACCCTACACCCCACACCCTCACTGATAACTGATTACTGTTTACTGATAACTGATAGAGGATTTCACCTCTAAAAAATAGCGTCGATACAATTCATAGCCTGGTACGACTTTATCTCCCGATTGTTTGAGTAGCCCCATACTGCTGAGTTTGTAAGCGAGAATTGGGTCTAATTGTACGGGTTCCACCGCGCTCATCACCCGGTCGAGGGCTTTTGCTAGTTCCGGCTGTTGTTCTAATACCGCCCAATGGCGCCGCAGGTGATGGGCATAGATCCCCGTGACGGAGGTGGCACTGGTTAATATTTGCGTCATGGTTATTTCCTCCCGACTGAGATAGTAGAGGGCGGTTTGCACCAAAGCTGGGTGTCCTCCCACCAACTCCATCAATTGCTTGACTTTTTCCTGATTTTCCCAGGTGAGTTGATAACGTTGGGCTAATTGTAATACCTCCTCAAGACTAAAATGACTTATCTGTGCGGGGAATCCCACGTTAAAGGGGGATTGATTGAGCTGCAGGGGAACATAAATTTCTGTGGAATGGACGACGATAAGACGGAGTTTTTGCCAGATAGGCAGGGTTTTGGCTTCTTCGTACCAAGAACGCAGCAGCGGTAAAAAATCCTTGGCCACTTGGGGATGTTCAAAAATCTGATTAAGTTCATCGAGAGCGAGGACAATGGGGGCGGTAATTGATTCAAGGATATAGTCCTGGATATAGGCGGTACAGCTAATCTTGCTGCCTAAATCCTCATCCCAATACTCATCTAATTGGGGTTTTAACTGTAGTTGACGAGCGACATTGGCACACAACCAGCGCAAAAATTGGTTTAAATCAGCCAAAATCGTCTGGTCTACCTGTTCTAAGTTCAAACTCACCGTGCGGTAGCCTTGCTGTTTGGCAAAATCGAGCATTCTCAAAAGTAGGGAAGTTTTGCCCATTTCTTTCGGGGCTTTTATCCGCACTAAAGCCCCCGGTTTCTTGATTTCCTGCCTTATCTGTTCTTCGAGGGGAAGACGTTCTAAATAAAATGGGGAACCAAGGGGAACTGCCCCATTGGGATAGGGGGGCAATGTGTCCAATTTTTCGCTCTTGGCTGCCGAATTAACCGGAATTTTGTCTTGAGGGGGTGCTGTTAGCTGAAAATTCAGGGCGGCGATTTCTTGCCAGTCCAGGCATAATCGACGACAAATTTGGGCAAAAGTGGCTTGTTCTACCGGTTTACCGGTCAGGAAGTTGCTGACAATACCGAGACTAAATTCAGCTTCTTTAGCTAAGGATCGTTGACTGCTAAAGCCCTGCTTTTTCACGGCTAATTTAACTTGATTGAGGCAGTGTTGTTGTACTCTTAGATGGCCCGACATGGAATCTCTCATAAGAATTAGGGAATTATGAATTATGAATTATGAATTATGAATGGTTCTTCGGTTGGTGCTATGCAATTTTTGTCAATTGTTTTCTATCTAGAACGAACTAATCAATTAAGTCTCTTGCCAGATAAGGATTTAGTCGATTTATGCCACCCGATCAAACCATACCAAGTAACGAAGAACCATAAAAATAATCTCCTGACTCCTGAATTCTGTCTCCTGACTTCTGAATTCTAACCCAATGGTAGATGTTGGATTTTGCAGGAGTTCTATTTTTCGACAAAGATAAGCAAAAATTATCTATTGACTCCAAAAACTTGAGAATATTTAAATTAACATTTCGCAATATTTACAAATTCTTAAGAATTAATTGAGAAAGATTTTTATTTAACGACGGTGTTGCAATGGTTACAGCGATTTGATAGAATTTCATAATGGGTTTTTCTGTGCTTTTTTAAGCTGCAATGGTTGAAACCCTTGCCACACCTACAAGGTAATCCTAATTAAGACGGGTAAATCAGTCAATTTCACCCACAACGATGATCTTCTTTTTGTGTAGTTTTATTGCAAAAAAAAAGTTTTTTTGACAAAAAGCACAAAGTATGATAATTACTCACCCTATTTCTGGCTGCCAGTAGTTATTGCAGAGTGGGAGTTGGGAAGCTTTTCCAGTAATCAGTGGACTGAAAACGCAAATCTGACAACTGATGACTGATGACCCCTGGTATGAGCATGATGTCAGAGAGCCGCCGCTAATTGCTGTCTTTCACTTTCAGGGTGTTCTTGACGCACCATCTCTACATATTTATTCCCGCTTTCAGGTTGTATTCCTCTACCGAGGATAAGGCGATCGCTCCAATGGGTTGTTCCACTGATTTCCCTTCTAGATCGAGCGTTGCTACAGCCAAAAGAGATTAGAGATTTAGGAATCTCTCGGTCAATCTTGTTCTTAACAAGCTGTAAATCAACGGGAAACTGCTTATCTTGACTAAAAAAAACCCGATTCTAAAGTCCCAAACCGATCTAGTCGGGTCAGGTAAGTGATATTTATTTTGGATTTTGGATTTTGGATTTTGGATTGTCTGTTGGCACTAGATTGTCAAAGCGATACTCTCTCCCTCACAATCCGAATTCCTTCCCAAGCTGGCATTTGTCCTGTTTGTCGTTCAGTTATCAATCTTAAGAAAGCATAAAGATTAAAAGCTTCATAGCTTTTGGCAGCATAAAGATTACTCAATTTTTGACATTTAGTATCAGTTAGTTTTACATCTCGTAGAGCCTGATTATTTTTGAGGGCTGCATCATAAATATTTGATAATAAATAAAGTATAAGAAATACTAATAGTGAATAAAACCGAAATAAATCAACAACGCAATTGCCTTTATGGTTAAGTTCGTATTCGAGAATAATATTAAGATCGGGGTTAAGTAAGTTATAGACAATACTATATAGGTCACGATCAGCAATGCGATTGGGGTTAGAGTTAAGGACAGAGTAGAGAGTCTGATATAAATTACAATTAAGGTCAGAGGTAAGCAAATATTCAAGAATGCTATCAAGATTACGGTCATTAACGTTGTCGATTAGACAGTCGAGAATATAACCAAGATTGTTTTTAATAACTTGATTAAGTCTGAGATTAAAAGCACTGTTTAATTCAGAAGTAAGCTTGGGGTTAAGGTCAGAATTAAACTTAGGATTAAGGACGTTATTAAGAACAGAATTAAGATCAACTGTTAGATCAAGAGAAAGATTTTTTAGGGAAATGATATCCAGCTTCTTTAGAGGATTCTTTGTAGAAACGATCAAGTTAAACATTAGATCAAGAACGAGTTTTTCCAGGGAAATGGAAATGATATCCAGCTTCTTTAGAGGATTCTTTGTAGAAATGATATCCAGCTTCTTTAGAGGATTCTTTGTAGAAATGATCAAGTCAAACAAATTCATTTGCCATTGTTGCCATTCAACTTTTTCTATGCCATAAATTCTCTTTTTTTCTCCATCTTTTACCCAACATCCTATTTGCTTTTCTGGGGCTGGATGTTCTTCTATTTCAGTTAATGTAGGTATTCTGTATCTAAATCCTAATTCCGACTGTTTTTGGGTCAGCCATTCACAAAATTTTTCTGCATCACTTGCTCTTATTCCAGTAATTGGCTTTTGAGCATATCCAGGTGGAAATCTATAACCTTTCCAGTGTTCGGGTTGATAACTTTCACCTAATTCTCTCTTCTCATCAATAAACAACTGATATTCGGCACAAGTAATATAACTCTTATCAATGAATAGATTATTATCAATACGCAACAAATTATGGCTCTTCGTTACCCTTTATGCTAAATCAACAGACAAGATGCCAAGATAACATACTTCTAACCCAAAAATTCCGAAAGTTTCTAAAGCCATAGCCTCTCCGTTTTATTAGTTTA
>NZ_JAJTDH010000080.1:0-14119 GCF_021300285.1 Microcystis sp. 49638_E5
AAGCAAAAGGAAACGCCGCAGTTCATTGTGTTATTATTGGTTTTGGGCTAGAAGATATTGACAATAAACGTATTTTTGATTATGCTGATATTAAAGGTGAACCAACAGAAAGAAGGGTTAAAAATATTAATCCTTATCTAGTTGAGGGTAGTGACTTGGTAATTTTAAGTAGAAGAAAAACCATTTCATCTGTTCCAGACATAAACTTTGGAAGTATGCCAAATGATGGTGGTCATCTTATTCTTTCACAATCTGAAAAAGAAGAATTAGTTAAGAATGAACCTGATGCTGATAAATGGATAAGACGCTATACAGGGGCGCAAGAATTTATTAATGGTTATTCTCGTTATTGTCTTTGGCTTGTTAACATTCAACCTCAAGAATTAAAGAAGTCAAAAGAAATTTATAGAAGAGTTGAAGAAGTTAGAAAAGTGCGAAGTGAAAGCAATCGAAAAACCACTCAAGAATTATCTAAATTTCCAACTCTTTTTGGAGAAAATAGACAACCTGATACTAATTATTTACTTATTCCGGGTGTTTCATCAGAGAATAGAAAATATATTCCAACTGGATTTTTATCTCCTGATATAATTACAAGTAATTCATGTTTAATTATTCCTTATGCAACTCTTTATCATTTTGGTATCTTAACTTCAGAAATGCACATGGCATGGGTTAAATATGTTTGCGGAAGATTAAAAAGTGATTATCGTTATTCAAACACCATCGTTTATAATAATTTTCCTTTTCCAGAAAATATCACCGACAAACAAAAACAAACCGTTGAAACTTGCGCTCAAGCTGTGCTAGATACTAGGGCAAAATATCCCGATAGTAGTCTTGCGGATTTATACGACCCTTTAACCATGCCTCCCGACTTGCTCAAAGCTCACCAAAAACTTGACAAAGCCGTTGATTTGTGTTATCGTCCCCAACCCTTTACCAGTGAATTAAATCGTATTGAATACCTTTTTGAACTCTATGAAAAATTAACCGCTCCCCTACTCCCTACCAGCAAACAAAAACCCAGGAAACGAAAAAATTCTCAATAACCGAAAATGCTTGCTTGTCTGCCTTTTATTCAGTCAACAGTGAACAGTCAACAGTGGAAAAACCTGATATAGTGCTATTGGGAGTAATCAGGTACAGCGACCTTCTTACCCGTTCTCCCTTCCCCTATCAAACCCTAGAAATCATCGGGAATAATCCATTGGGTCGGTTGCGTCAGTTTTTTCAGTCTAGCGGCTTCTGCCATTTCTAGCATCTTTTCCAAAGAAGTTTCGGCAATAAATTTGGCTGCTTCGGCGGCATGGGCTTGATTGGGGCATTTATCGCCTAAAATACAACCATTTAGGCAATCTACCGCACAATTTACCTGTTTTTCCATAAAAAATCTCTTTTTCTCACTAGATTTGGCCTTTATATTTTAACCCAACTTTTTTTCAGTACCTAGGCAAAATTAATTACACATCTTGCTAATCCTTTTGGCGCTCTCAACCGTAGGTAAGTAATTATGCCAGTTAAGAAAGCGGCACGCTTAACCTTTCCCTAACCCATAAATTGCTATAGATTTTAATTGTGTGAGGAGTGAGAAGAAAGCAAAGTCCTTGGGGTCGAAACACGGCAAGACTCCCAGGGGCTTTTCCATGTCTAGGTAACAATTGTCAGTCATGAACCAGCCTCAAGAGCGAGAACCTTTTGCCAGTTTAGTTTTATATCATCTCTTTAAATGGTCGATCGTTAGCCCAACCCTACACGGCTATTTTCGCGGTCGCGTTTACGGAGTGGAAAATGTCCCCCGTCGTCATCCTCTGATTATCGTCTGCAATCACGCCAGTTACTTCGATCCACCCCTATTATCCTGTGCCGTGCGTCGTCCCGTAGCTTATATGGCTAAAGAAGAATTATTTACCATCCCGATTTTAAAACAGGCGATCGCTCTTTATGGGGCCTATCCCGTCAAACGCAGCAGTGGTGATCGCGGGGCAATTCGGGCGGCGATGGGAGCATTAGCAGCGGGCTGGGCAGTGGGAGTGTTTCTGGAGGGAACCCGCACCGAGGACGGATTGATCCATCAACCAAAACTAGGCGCGGCGATGATTGCCGCTAAAGCGGGAGTTCCCCTGTTACCCGTCAGTTTATGGGGGACAGAAAAGATTTTTCAAAAAGGTTCTTCTTTTCCCCATAGTATCCCCTTAACTATTCGCATCGGAGAAGTGCTGCCGCCACCGATTTCTAGCAAAAGAGAGGCTTTACAGGCAGTTACCGAGCGCTGTGCCGAAATTATTAACGGATTACACGCCCTCGGACGCTAACTAGGGTTTGCGGCAAAAAGCTTTTCCTGGGGGCAGGGTGTGGGGTGTGGGGTGTGGGGTGTGGGGTGTGGGAATTATGAATTATGAATTATGAATTATGAATTGGGGGGGGGAAGTGGGGAAATTGAACTAAAACCCCAAAACCCCAAAACCCCAACCCCCAAAACCTGTCTCCTATCTCCTGACTCCTGAATACTGACTCCTGCCGACCGCCGACCGCCTGATCTCAACAAGCAATTTAAATTACGAACAGCTTATTCAGCAAACCCTAAATACCCGGGCAGCTGATTAGATTTCTTTCCCCGACACTTTCAAGTCGGGAATCTAGGCTAAAATTGGCATAACTCGACCATCGCCTCGACCATGTTCTTTTTTGTCCTCGGCTTCAATCTAGGCTTAACTTTATTTAATTGCTTTCTACTCTGGAAATTGTGGCAATTGCGGCGGATTTTAGGGCGAGTGACCAAAATTTTAAACCGGGTGGAACGACGTTTACACCACGTTTTTTACCCCGCCCCCGAATATATTCTCATCGCCGGGGCGAAAACCTATTATCTCCGACAAAACTATCAACGCCTCTGCGGACAGATACAGATACTGCAATCCCTATTCTTGACCTTCTCCCTGATTATCCGTTACTGGCAGCGTCAATCCCGTCAACGCCGTCGCCTCTGGTCGCTAAAATTGAGCAAAATCTCTAGCAACTAAGCAGCTAACAGCGATCGCTAACCAAAGTAATACACAAGTACGAGTTAAATGCAAAGCCTGTTCGACGGTTTTGACAGTAATCGGGTTGAGGTTATCGCCTAATAAAGGTTTTTCCACAATCTGGCCCCGATATTGATTTTTCCCCCCCAATTGCACCCCCAAAATCGCCCCATAGACGCATTCACTCCAACCGGAATTAGGACTAGGATCCCGACGGGCATCGCGCCAACAAATGCTTAAAACTCGCCCCGGCCGGCCCGAAATTAGGGCGAGAGTTAAGACCGTTAAACGACAGGGTAGCCATGTGAAAACATCCTCGCTTTTGGCACTAAACCAGCCAATATGGGTGTAGGGTGGCCGACGATAGCCAATCATCGAATCGAGGGTACTAGCGGCTTTATAAGCGCAAGCGAGGGGAACTGGTCCCACCCCCAGAAAGGCACCGAGAAGGGCATAAAAAAGCGGCGCGGTAACTCCATCCACACCATTTTCACTGACGGTTTCTAATAGGGCGCGGAGGATTTCTTCGCGGCTGAGATTATCTGTGTCGCGACCAACGTATAAACTTAGTTGGCAACGAGCTAAGGTGATATTTTCCGCTTGTAAAGCTGCGATGACGGTTTCGGCAGCCCTGCGTAAACTTCTACCGGCTAAACAACTAGCCAAGAGAATCATTTGTACTAGGTAACTCAGCAGCAAATTGACCTGACCTAACCATTGGATTCCTAGCCAAGTTAAGGCCCCAGTCAAGATAATTAAACCCAGTCCCAGAATTATGCCCCCTAAACGTTGGCGAATTTTTTCCCGCGTCCAATTAAGGATAACTTTTGTGGCAACGGCAATAATCGCCCCCATCACCTGCACTGGATGAATCCATCCCCAGGGATCGCCGATCAGATAATCTAAAACTGCCCCTAATACTAAAATGATCGCCGTTGCCGTTTCCTTCACAATTACTCCCTTTTACCATCGACATCCCGAATTTTCTCAATATTGTCTTCCCAGTTAGCCCCATCAAAGAACTGGATCTGAAAATCCCCTAAGACATTACCCTCCAAACAGCGCAGGTTTATATCTATAGCGTCAGGATGGGAGCGGGGACGATAGAAAGGATGAATACCACAAACACGACAAAAATAATGTTGGGCTGTGTGGGTATTAAATGTGTAGGTACTTAAGAAATCTTCACCGCTTAGGAGGGTAAATTGTGCTGAAGGAACAATCAGATGCAGAAAACCTTTTTTCTGACAAATCGAACAATTACAGTCTAGAGCTTGATCATGCTCGATCGCCACTTGAAAACGGATCGCTCCACAGTGACAACCTCCCCCATAAATCTTTGCTTGAGTTGTTGCTGTCATAACTTCTAAACTACTAAACAATAAAGCTGGTTTCCTCTCCCCTAGCGGCGATCCAGCTACGCGCATCGTAGTATAAATCGGCTAAGGTAATCTTCCCCAGGGCCTCTTTTAATTTCTCGTGGAGGTGTTTCCAGATAGTAAATGTCACCCAATCTTCTGCCTGTTCGTCCCTGGGATGATAGCCTGATAATGGCTCGATCGTCTCTCCCACCGCCTCCAAAATTTGCCCCAACGAGATACGATTTGCCGGCCTGGCCAATTGATAACCCCCTTGCGCTCCCCGAAAGGAACGAACTAACCCCGCTCGTCGCATTTCTATGAGCAATTTCTCTAGATAAGCGGCCGGGATATCTTGACGCAGGGCGATCGATTTTACCGATACGGGAGTTCCCCTCGGTTGTAAACTAAGATCCAGCAAGGCTTTAACACTATAGTGACCCCTAGTTGTTAGCTTCATTATCCCTCATTTTTACCTCTTGATCTCTATCCTACCCCCTGCCCTCATTGATGACAGAAAGGCTAACCTCCCTTCCCTCAGCATCTCGATCAACATTGATAAATTCTGTTAAGATTTTGATCGAGAGATAGAGTCTAATCAATTACAATCAATTTCCTCAAGCAAGTGATAATTTTTAGTTTATACCGTGTAAGATAAGTGTAGAGATCAATCGTAACCCGATTGTTTCTGGTCAGGGGGAGCAATTCTCCTCGACTAGCCTTGATGACCCTAACCTTTACTTATCTACTGCAAACTTAAATGAACACAACTACTAATCCAGAACCCCTGACTGGCCTCGAACTAATTGAGAAAGTTAAACAGCTAGGCAACCTCAGCAAAGAGGAAAAAGCCCGGGAATGCGGCTACTATACCATGACAAAAAATGGTATCGAACGCGTTAATATGATGAAATTTCTCAATGCTTTAATCGATGCTGAGGGAATTGACTTAGATAGCAGTGCCAATGGCCACGGACGAGGTGGGCGCTCGGCCAGCTACCGCATCAGTGTCCAATCAAATAATAATCTCCTGATCGGTTCGGCCTACACCAAAAAAATGGGACTCAAACCGGGAGATGAATTTGAAATTACTTTGGGGAGAAAACATATTCATCTCAAGCAAGTTGGCGCCAGCGACGACGACGAATAGCCATAATTAAGGAGAGAGCCGTTTCACTCTCTCCTTGCCATTAGATAGGGGCTGCTGAAAAATTCGCTCCAGAAATCATGCTATTGAATGCCACTGATTTGTCGCCCAATTGATAAGCTTTACTTATACAAAACAACTTTAAACATAATTTTTATTAAAGAGAAGGACTATCTTAGTTCATTTGTTCGCAAAAAAAGCCAGAAAGACAAAAAAAGCCCAAAAAAACTGCCGAAGCAGTTGGGAAAGATTGACAACCAAAAAGATAATAGCAAGGACAGTTCCTGAAGTTTCAGGTAGTTTTGTCATGACCAGATTGAAACTAAAATCTTCTCTTAGCTTGTCCGGACTTTCTGGGAGCATCTCAGATGTGCAGAAATAACGACAATCAACAATGATCAGTCATCCTTAAATTAGTACAAATGCCACGAAGCCGCATCTAAGCATCCCACTGCAAAAGCTAATCAGCGGCGGGATTGAGGAAAAAATCGCCAATAACGGCCAATTTTAGCAGAGAGTTTCTCTTGAAAAATCCCCACTGGGTAGCTTGACAAAAATCAGATGCAGCCGTGGGTAAAGACTATAATTCACTCGATCCCGAAAGTTACCGAAACCACTGCGGTAATATCTTTGTCGATCGAGGAAGTGTCGTAAATTCCCGAATCGCTCACGTCAGTGGAATTGCGCGAGGTGATCTGAAAAACTCCCGTTTTCGCATCGCGCACCCTTCCCACCCGACTGCCGGTACTACTAGCGATCGCCTCAGCCCTCGCTCTCGCATCTTTGGTCGCTGCCGCCACCATTTCCACCCGCAGCTTATCCAGTTGGGTGTAAAGATATTGGGGAGGTTCAGAGACGAGGTTAATTCCCTCCTCAATCAATTCCGTTACCTGCCTAGAAAGTTCCGTGTAACGGGCCACATCGCTCGCTCGGATCTCGAAGCGCTGGGTGAGACGATAGGCGAGAATTTGCCCGGTTTCCTGACCGTTAGCTGTTACTTCGGGAATCGCCATCGTCTCGATCGCGTTAGTGGTGATTGCGTCCTCCGGAACTTGTTTTTCTTTGAGATAAGCTCGTATCCGCTGGGTTTGCCGGATCAGATCGCGGTAGGCATCCTGGGCGGTAGGTTGTTGACTGGAAACCGATAAACGCCAGAGAAGATAATCGGATGTAATCGCCCTTTTGGCCGAACCGGTCACGACAAAAACATCGCTCGCCCGTTTCACCGCCAAGAACGAGCGTGCCGCTATCCACGAACTCAAGACGAGAGCGATCGATAGCACCGATAAACCCGCGAACACCTGTGGGAAACGTCGAAATATAGAACTGTCTTTCATCATCCCCCATCCTAGAAATCCGACGTTTCTATCCTATGCTAGTAGCGAGTGCCTTGAAATTATTATTTACAAAAATCAATGGAGGTCGAAATCTGACGGGGAACTTTCCCTTCCCCAAAAACTCCCTATCGCTGGCTGCGATAACGCCCGATAAGTTCAGCTTGACCATGGAATGGGCTTTATCCTCCTCTGTTTAACCCGAACTGTGGTTAAATAAATACTTCGCCGAAAAAGGTTTCAGCGAAGTACCACAATAGTCAGTGACCAGTTATCAGTTATCAGTACCTTTACTATAACACCTTTGATCCAAAAATCATAGCTTGGTGCAGAAAAAAGGCCAAAAATAAATACTTCGCCGAAAAAGGTTCCAGCGAAGTACCACAATAGTCAGTGACCAGTTATCAGTTATCAGTGTTTTTAGTATAACACCCTTTTTCGATCACTGCAAGACTTTTTGCAAATTTTAGGCCAAGAATTTTGGACCCAAACCGACTTTCGGCGCGTACACCGCCCGATCGCCCAATTCTTCTTCGATGCGTAATAAGCGATTATACTTAGCGACCCGTTCACTGCGACTGAGAGAACCAGTTTTAATCTGTCCAGCATTAGTAGCCACCGCCAGATCCGCGATCGTGGTGTCTTCCGTTTCTCCGGAACGATGACTGATGACAGAACGATAACCGTGACGGGTAGCCAGGGCGATCGTTTGTAGGGTTTCCGTCAAAGAACCGATCTGATTGAGTTTAATCAGGATTGAGTTAGCAATACCCAGATCGATCGCTCTTTGCAGACGGATGGGATTAGTCACCATCAAATCATCGCCCACCAACTGAATCCGCGCCCCCAGTTTATCGGTCAATAATTTCCAGTTATCCCAATCTTCCTCGTGTAAACCGTCTTCAATAGAAATAATCGGGTAGCGATCGACTAAACTAGCCAAAAAATCCACCATTTCGGCGGGAGAATGGGAAGAACCATCGTAGATGTATTGACCATCCCGATAGAATTCACTGGCGGCCACATCCATAGCCAAAGCCACCTGCGACCCCGGTTTATAACCAGCACGTTCGATCGATTCGATTAAAATATCCAAAGCTTCCTGATTTGAACCCAAATTCGGAGCATAACCGCCCTCATCGCCCACACCGGTCAGTAATTTGCGTTCGTGCAAGGCCTTACCCAAAGCGGCGAATACTTCCGCCCCCCAACGCAAACCTTCCTTAAAAGAATCGGCCCCGATGGGGAAGATCATAAACTCCTGAAAATCGACGTTATTATCGGCGTGAGAACCACCATTGATCACGTTCATCATCGGCACGGGTAGCACATTGGCCATCGGGCCACCGAGATAACGATAGAGAGGCAAGCCCAGATCCGCCGCCGCCGCTTTGGCCGTAGCTAGAGAGACGGCTAGGATAGCATTAGCCCCTAATTCTCGTTTATTGGCCGTGCCATCGCGATCGATCATAGCTAAATCGATACTAGCTTGGTCGAAAGCATTCATCCCCTCCAAAACCGGGACAATTTTTTCGTGGACATTGCGAACCGCTTTTAGGACACCCTTACCACCGTAACGCTGGGGATCATCATCGCGCAATTCGTGGGCTTCAAAACTGCCCGTAGAAGCGCCACTGGGAACCTGGGCCAAACCCATCGCCCCCGATTCTAACAGCACTTCGGCTTCGATAGTGGGACGGCCGCGGGAATCTAGAATCTCCCTAGCTGCGATCGCTTCGATGGGAACTTCGATTTTATCTAACATAACTTATCGTCTCCAACTCAATTTACGCGGTAATTTCGGCCGATTACTAATTGCCTAAAGGGAAATCCACGTTGACAATCTGCTTTTGATCATCAAAAACGAGGATTAAAGTATCCGTCAGTTTTTCAAATTGAATCGTCACCAACACCAAATCCACGCCGTCCGTATCCGAACCTTTTCTGACCTGAGTTCCCACAACCCGACGCACGGGGCCGGTACGCTTAAGTAAATTTTCCCAAGCGCCTTGCACTCTGGTGGGGAAAACCTCAGCTTTGAGAAAAGGGTGTAGATAACCTCTGGCCAGGCCGTAGTCTTTATTGGCCAAAGCCTTGACAAAAGCATCGCCAATCTCAGAAATACTGCGAAATTCGGGAAAATCGGCGGCAACTATCTGACCAGCCCGGTTAAAGGTAACTGTCACATCTTCGGTAACTTTCTCAAATTCAACGGTGACAATCACCAGATTGGCATTGATAGCATCGAGTAGCTTGCTTTTGACAATGCGCTTAAACGGTCCAGTATTGTCAGTGACTTGGCTTTCCCAGACCTTTTGCAGTTTTTCGGCAGTCCAGAGGGGTTTTAGTTGGGGTGACAAAGCTGCAATAACTTTACCGTATTGTTTAGTTCCCAACCATTCTACTAACTGCCGAGCTTGCTTTTCTTCTCGGACGGGATCACCAATAGCGATCGCAGTCGGTTCTAGGTTCGCCTGTACCGGTGAAACGCTGAACGCGGTCCAAGGCAGGGAAAAACCAATTAAACACAAAGAGAGAATCGATACCCGTTTCGCTAATGAAAGCCGCATCATTTCAGCTATTGCTCCGCAAATAAATAACGTTTTTCCACTTGACGATTGAATTGATGCCATTGTTCATTAGTTAAAGCATTCAAGATCGCTCGATCGGGTAATATCTCTCCCCTTGTTATACTGGTTTAACGATTAAGACTACCGCCGAGCGCGCTTGCACCCGATAGGTTTCCGATTCAACAGCGGCCTCGGCATCTAAATCACAGGCTGCCTCGGACAATTGCCCAGCAGTATCGATGACGCGATGCCATTTTTCCCCTTGTCCCAAGGGGGGTAACTGGAAGTTGAGAGATTCCCAGTAAGCGTTCAGCATAATGTGTAAATACTCGTTCGCCTTGGGATGACGCAGGGAAAAAGCTAAACTGCGGGAATCTTCCGACCAATCGGGTTTACTCAACTGTACGCCATGCCAACTGAGATGGGGTTCAAGACTGGTATAGGTGACTTCTAGCAATTTTTCCTGACGGAAAAGAGCTAATTTTTTATTAAAATCGATCAGTCTCCTTACGAAACACCAAAGATCGAACTCTTGCTCTACCGCACTCCAATCGAACCAACTTAACTGGTTATCCTGACAATAGGCGTTATTGTTGCCCTTTTGGGTGCGTCGCACTTCGTCCCCCATCAACAGCATAGGTGTTCCTTGGGAAATGAACAGGATCGTTAAGAGATTTTTTATTTGTTGCAGTCGCAGGGTTTTAATCGCCTCGTTATTGGTTTCCCCTTCTATCCCACAATTCCAGCTAAAATTATCGTTGCAACCGTCCCGATTCTTCTCGCCGTTAGCCTCGTTGTGTTTCTCGTCGTAGGACACTAGATCGTTAAGGGTAAAGCCATCGTGACAGGTAACAAAATTTATACTTCTCTTGACATTGTTGTCAGGTCTGTGGTATATGTCGGGGCTTCCTAAAATCCGCGCCGCTAATTTGCTGACTATGCCGGTATCTCCCCGGACAAAAGCGCGCACATCATCGCGAAAAGGACCATTCCACTCGGAAAACCAATCGGCAAATTCGACAAATTGACCGACACTATACAATCCTGCCGCGTCCCAAGCTTCGGCGATTAATTTTGTCCCGGCTAAGACCGGATCCGATTCGATCGCCCAGATCATGTTATAACCTTTTTGCAGGATCGGTTCCCCGTCCACATTGCGCGATAATACGGCCGCTAGGTCAAAGCGAAAACCATCCACGTGCATTTCCGACACCCAATAGCGCAAACAATCGAGAATCATTTTGCCGACAATGGGATGACTACCCTTGAGGGTGTTACCACAGCCGGTATAGTTGCTATAGAGGCTTTTATCGACCGCATCGAGGATATAGTAGGTGCGATTATCGATACCTTTCAAGGAAAGAGTCGGCCCGGTTTCGTCCCCCTCGGCGGTATGATTGAAAACCACATCGAGAATCACTTCGATCCCCGCTTTGTGTAACGCTTTCACCAGATCCCGAAATTCATTCAAAGGACCCAGGGGTGAGCGATCGCTACTGTAGCCAGCATGGGGCGCAAAAAAGCCGATCGTGCTATAACCCCAATAGTTAGTTAACCCCGGCATAGCGGCAGCGGGATCAAAGTAATGAATCGGTAACAATTCCACGGCAGTAATGCCTAAGTTTTTTAAATAGGGTATTTTTTCGATTAATCCCGCAAAAGTACCTCTTTTTTCCTCGCTAACGCCAGAATTCGGGTTGCGAGTAAAACCACCGACGTGCATTTCGTAGATAAAACTGGCAGAGTAGGGAGTGCGTAGCGGTTTGTCATCTTCCCAATCATAGCGGCCCGTATCCACTACCAGACCCCGCAAAGCTCGATGACAATTATCGCCTTTTTCGCTGGCAGCTTGCCGATCATAAATTTCCGCACCGACAATCGCTTTCGCATAGGGATCGAGAACTACTTTATCAGGATCGAAGCGATGACCCTGGGCCGGATTATCCGGACCATAGACTCGATAAGCATACACTTGACCGACTCCAATGCCGTGAACGAAAATATGCCAATAGAAAAAGGTGCGGTTTGTTTGCGGGGTGAGGAGAATAGTCTGGCTAGGTACGGGAGAATTAGCATCATCAAATAATAATAATTCGATCGCAGTGGCATATTTAGAAAATAGTGAGAAGTTGACACCATCGGCCAAGACAGTCGCACCGACGGGATGGCTTTTACCGTGATCGGTTTCTAAGGTCATTGTCAAGAGATGAGAAGTGATTAGGAGTAGTATAAGATTATTCGGCGTTGTTGAATCAAGCTATGAATCCCAAATGTGTGTCCTATCCAAAAGTTAGTTTTGGTCTAGGTTGTGAAAATCTCACCCAAGAAGCTCAGAATTCAAATCAGCAAATCCAGATTTTCTTGGAGATGGCGTGATTAATTTCTAAGACCTTGCCCTATTCAATAAAGCTCTCAATTTTCCGAGCAATCAAGAAAAAAATATAGGAGTTTTAAATGACCTTTCCCGAATATTCTAGGCTTGATTAAGCCAATTAATTAAGTCAGCTTGACTCTTAAAGTCTAGTAATGCTTCTCCTAAGTCTTCTAATTGTTCTACGGTTAGTTTTTGGATAGTTTCGGTAATATGCGGGGGAAGTTCACCAAAACGTCGGTTAAGTAAGCGTAGCACTAGATTGGCTTCTCCTTGTTGAAGTCCGATAGCTTCTTCTTGTTGAATAGCTTTTTCTCTATCTTGTTCGTATAAAGGGGCTAAACGCATAATAAATTTACTCTCTTCCTGGGTTCTTTTGGGTAAGGCTTGCAAGTTCCTACTCAAATTGTATAATAATTTTAAGGCAGCTGATTTGAAAGGATGACTAGAAGATAATGCCTCTAATTCATCAATCGCTCTGCTTCTGGTTCCTCCTCTACCTAATAATCTTAACCAAAGGGTTTCAGGGGTTTCAGGTAATTGATGCAGGACAATAATGGCTGTGGTTAATGCTGGAGGTAAAAAATAAATTCCTTCTCCCCAATCTGGATGATTGAGAGCGGAAAAAGCAGTTATAATTCTTTGACTGGCCGTAGGAGTTAGTATCCATAGTCTAGGGATATTTTCTGCTAATAAGGGTTGTTGATTGCGGTGAGCTTCTCTTTGTAATTGTTCCCGCACAGTCAACAGTTTAGATAAACAGGCAATAATGCCATCAATCGTGACTGGATTGCGATAGGGTTCCAATAAACAAGGGGTTTGAGCTAATTTGCCCAATAAACCTAATTCGGGCGGTATTTTGGGGGAAGTCGGTCGAAAATACACATCGATTTCTTGAGTTTTTGCCGTCACATCAAGGCTGGTTTTCACGTCACCGGAAGAAGAGAGAAAGGTTTCGAGGTAGTCTTTCACTAAATTTATCCCAAAGAAAGCGAGTCAAGACCTAAGTTATTAAATCAATGATGATGATTATTTTATCATCTTCAAAGCCTATTTATTAGTTCAGCCAATTAATTAAGTCAGCTTGAGTCTCAAAGTCTATTAATGCTTCTCCTAAGTCTTCTAATTTTTCTACTGAGAGTTTTTGAATAGTTTCGGTGATATGCGGGGTCAGTGGACCAAAACGTCGCTTTAGTTGACGTAGCACTAACTTGGATGCTTCTTTTTGAAGTCCGATAGCTTCTCCTTGTTGAATCCCTTCGATTCTACCTTTTTGAAGTCCGATAGCTTCTCCTTGTTGAATAGCTTTTTCTCTATCTTGTTCGTATAAAGGGGCTAAACGCATGATAAATTTTCTCTCCTCCTGGGTTCTTTTGGGTAAGGCTTGCAAGTTCCTACTCAAATTGTATAATAATTTCAAGGAAGCTGATTTAAAGGGATGACTAGAAGACAAGGCCTCTAATTCATCAATCGCTCTGCTTCTGGTTCCTCCTCTGCCTAATAATCTTAACCAAAGGGTTTCAGGGGTTTCAGGTAATTGATGCAGGACAATAAGGGATGTGGTTAATGCTGGAGGTAAAAAATAAATTCCTTCTCCCCAATCTGGATGATTGAGAGCGGAAAAAGCAGTTATAATTCTTTGACTGGCCGTAGGATTTAGTATCCATAGTCTAGGGATATTTTCTGCTAATAAGGGTTGTTGATGACGGTGAGCTTCTCTTTGTAATTGTTCCCGCACAGTCAACAGTTTAGATAAACAAGCGAGAATTCCCTCAATCATGACAGGATTGCGATAGGGTTCCAATAGACAAGGGGTTTGAGCTAATTTGCCCAATAGGCCTAATTCGGGCGGTATTTTGGGAGAAGTCGGTCGAAAATACACATCGATTTCTTGAGTTTCTGCCGTCACATCAAGGCTAGTTTTCACGTCACCGGAAGAAGCAAGAAAAGTTTCGAGGTAATCTTTACTAAATTTGTCCCAAAGAAAGCGAGTCAAGGCTGAAGTGATTCAATCGATGATCAGGGTTATTTTATCATCTTCAAAGCCTGATTAGAAAAATTAGCAGCATTGCAGCTTTAGTTACAGATTTTTCCTAGTTTTTGCGCTAAAACTGAAAGGTTAATCAGCAAAAAACGCGCTCGACGAATGAAACCGCAAATCATCGTCTGTGGATTAGGTCGCACCGGTTATAAAATCTTTTGTGGTTCTTCCGAACTTACCATGTAAAATCAACTAGCAAAATGCCAATTTAATAAACATCTAAGACTAAAGTTTTTAAAGTTTCTAAATCCATAGCCTCTCCTTTTAATCACCTT
>NZ_JAJTDH010000160.1:0-5014 GCF_021300285.1 Microcystis sp. 49638_E5
CCAGCTTACATCAGATATTGCCTGAGATAATTTCGGGTTTTTGACCATATTCTTGACGGCTAAATTCTCAACCACAATCGTTTGGTTTTCACGAACTAATTGAGTGGTTAGCTTGTGTAAATGGTCTTTTCTGTTATCAGTAATTTGAGCGTGAATTCTGGCTACTTTGATTCTCGCTTTTTCCCGATTTTTTGACCCTTTCTGTTTTCTAGAAAGACTTTTTTGCGCTTTTCGCAGTCTCCGATAATGCTTTTTAAAATGCTTGGGATTAGATACTTTATCGCCGTCGCTGGTAATTACTAGGCTACTAATTCCTAAGTCAATTCCAATGGCTTTATCTGTTACTGGTAAAGGCTTAATCGTTGGGTCATCAAATCTTATTGAGATATGCCAGCGTCCTGATGGATGTAATCTGACTGTTACTGTGTTGGTTCACAGCTTTCTGGTATTTGTCTTGACCATCGAATAGGTAAAGGTTCTGTGCATTTAGCTAAATAGATTTGTTTGTCTTTAAATTTAAAAGCAGATTTGGTAAATTCGGCACTTCCTCCCTGATGTTTTTTCTTAAAGTTAGGATACTTATTACGACCAGCAAAGAAGTTAGTAAAAGCTGTTTGTAAATGTCTTAACCCTTGTTGTAAGGGTACACAGCTTACTTCATTGAGAAAGTTTAATTCTTCTTGTTTTTTCCAATCGGTCAACATTGAAGAAGTTTGAACATATCCTACTCTTTCTTGTCTTTCATACCAAGCTTGTGTTCTGACATGGAGAGCTTTGTTGTAAACTGACTACCTCTTCTAAAGACTCTAACCAATGAAAGTTAACATCAGCTAAACTCTGACTGAGATCGATCGCTTTGCTGTCAGCTAGGACGCGAAAAATTATTTGTGGTAGGGTGGGATTGAGAAAAGAGCGGGGTTCCAAGGTTTGTCTTTCCTGTCGGGTAGCCCGGATCGTTCGTTCGCCGCTGCCCCGGCTGGGTGATAATGGGCTATAACTGCGGTAGTAATGGCTAATACTCTCGATCGCTTTTTGGCCAAAGTCGGGATAACTGATAATATCAACGATAACCACTTTTAAATTAGGCAATAGTTGGAATTGTTGCAGACCAGCCTCTATTTGCTCGTTTAATTGCTCTAATTCTAGTCTTTCCTCCAGTATAAGCCATGCTGCCAGTTTTGCCTCCTTGCTGGCTAAGGCATCCCAGACAGTGGACATCAAACCCTGGCCATTACTGATCACGGCTATTTGGCCAGTTTGATCAATTATCGACCAAGGGGATTGTAATTGGGGAGGGGTCAAGGCCAGAAGATCGAGATGTCTAGCTAAAGCGGCATCATTAACACTTATTTTGCCATCTAGGGCCATCACTTCCCCGGCTTCGTTGATACCCAGGGGATTAATCTCGATAATATCGAGATCTTTGCTGACAAAGAGACTATACATTTTTTCGAGAATTTGACTGATAGACTCGATCAAAGACCCTCTTAAACCCATAGATACGGCTAATTGCCGACAGAGATAGGGGGAAAATCTCGCTTCGATGACCACTTTTTGCATGGTTGCCAGTAAACTGTCCACATCCATCCCCCCTTGACTCGCACCCAGTAAAACCGGTCTTTGCAGATGATAATCGAGTAAAATGGCTAAAAATATCTCCTGTTGCGGATTATACCTGGCTTCTGCTAAGATTACCTCTGGATATTCTCCGGCGATCGGTAAATGAAAGATAGCATGGGCAGCAGCGATCGCATCAATGGTATTAGCGACAAATCTCACTCCTCCTGCTTTTCCCCGGCCTCCCGTGCGTACCTGGGATTTCAGCACGATAGGATAGGGAATGTTTAATCTTTTTAGTCCCCCCGGTTCGTGGATTGGTTGGGAAGGTAAAATGGGGATACCTACTTGAGCAAATATTTCCTTGGCTTGGTATTCGAGTAAATCCATAATTGATTAATTGATAAAGTGGCGATTCTCTCTTTGCTCGTTTCGGTAGCTTGGGGACTTATGAAGATTATTTTAGCAACAGCATCAAGTTCACGGGTGATCGGGGAGAATATTCTTGGTTTACTCGATCGCAAAAATTAAAGTTATACTAAATCCAGTTATTAAAGACTGATTATTTATTCCTCCTTTTGCCTCTTGCCTTTTGCCTGTCCTCATAAATAGCCTATACTCAGCGGATTTAGTATTAATTGTGTCATTATGCGGTTAGAGGAGAGACTTTTTTAGCTACCCACCCCTAGTAGTCTAGCAATCTTTCACTCTCTCTATTTCTATCTTTAGTAGGCTTTACTGCATTTAAACTGAGTATTAGATTAGTACAAGCGCACCACTCACCACTTCCCACTTCATAATTCTTAATTCATAATTCCCCACTCCCTCAGTTTTTTGTCACAATTGTTACATTTTTTCACAGATTTTAATTCGATCGGGTGATTTTTTTTTGATAGGAGTGAACCTATAATTTGCTCAGAAATAGTTATTGTTATCCATTGACCGTGTAAAACTAAGAACTGCGGACAAATCAAGAGTTTTGGCGTTTCAATAGACCAACTAAACTAACAACTGGCAATTAGTCGGAAATATCAGTTATTTTTTGCTAAAATTCTCCTTTTTCCCGCATTTTCCTGCTTGGAAACAAACTTTTTCCCGCTTTCGTCTCTGTCTTTAATTCGCTCCCACTAGGAAACTCAAGGGTAAGATGCTATATTTTCAAAAGCAGGGTCGTCATCATCCTCTGACCCTATTAACAATGCTTTTAAGTGCTTCTTTCGTTGTGGTCTCCCTCTCTTTGACTCCTGCGATCGCACGTCAATTCGCCCCAATTAACCCGATTAAACCGATTCTTTTGGGGAATAATCAATTAATTCCTGCCGGCACAGACATCCCTGTAAAATACGAGCAAGGGAAAAAAATTCTTTTAACCAAACAAGAAACTTTTTCTTTATCTCTGACCGTCACCGATAATATCAAAAATTCCCAAGGACAGACAATTATTCCCGATGGTAGTCAGATTATCGGAGAAATTAAACCTGACGGTCAAGGTTCGCGTTTTCTATCCCAAAAAATCTTTTTAAAAACCCCTCAACCCCAAGAAAAATCTATCGATGCTATTTCGGCAGTTTTCACTCGTCTAGAAAGGATAATTAAAGGAGTTAACCCCGATAAAATTATCCACGGTGCAGTATTAGGAAAATCCGCCGCTTCTGTCCTCGCTTCCTTTATCTCTGACCAACCGGTTAGCGAGGGATTATTACGAGGAGGAGGATTAGAAGTATTAGCCGGCTGGTTATTACGAGGAGAATCGGTGGAATTATTGTCAATTAACCCCAAGGAAGATTTAAAATTAACCCTTCGTTCTGATTTTACCGGTCAGTAACCTAAAAAAAATCTGGTGTGTTAGTTATTTATCTAACACACCAGCTATCTGAACTAAGCGGCGTTTTGCCTATACCATTCAATGGTTTTTCGCAAACCTTCTTTAAATTCCATTTGAGCAACAAAACCGAATTTTTCCTGAGCGCGGGTTGTATCTAAACAGCGTCGCGGTTGACCATTCGGTTTATCTATTTCCCAAACAATTTCGCCATCAAAACCCATTAAATCACAGATTAATTCGACTAAATCTTTGATAGAAATCTCATAATTTGTACCAAGATTAATCGGGTCTGATTCATTATAGAACTGACTGGCCATGACAATGCCGCGTGCTGCATCGGTGGAGTAGAGAAACTCCCGGGTTGGACTACCATCTCCCCAGACAGGAAGTTGTTTATCCCCCCGTTGTTGTGCCTCATAAACCTTGCGAATTAAAGCAGGAATTACATGGGAACTACCCGGATCAAAATTATCCTCTGGCCCGTATAAATTTACCGGTAAAAGATAAATTCCGTTGAAACCATACTGCAAACGATAAGACTCTAATTGTACCAATAAAGCCTTTTTAGCGATCCCGTATGGCGCATTGGTTTCTTCGGGATATCCTGACCATAAATCGTCTTCATGGAAAGGTACTGGAGTAAATTTTGGATAGGCACAAATTGTCCCCACACAGACAAATTTTTGTACTCCTGCTAGATAGGCAGCGTGAATTAATTGGGTTCCCATCATCAAATTATCATAGAATAATTCGGCGGGTTTTTCCCGATTGAGACCGATGCCTCCCACATGGGCAGCCAAATGGATAATTAAATCTTCTTGGTCGGCTAAACGTTGACAGTTTTCCCAAACTCTTAAATCACAATCCTTTGACCGAGGAATTGTAATTTTTTCGGGATTTGCCCCCGCTGCAATTAATTGATTAACTACTTGCCGACCTAAAAATCCGGCCCCCCCGGTGACGACGATTCTCTGTTCGCTTAAATTGAGCATATTTTCACCTCTTTAATCCACAGTTGTCATCGAACGATTGCGAAGATAGGCCAAATCTTTTAATAACTGTTGGCTATCACCACCGTTATTAAGATTAATCCCCAAAGCCGCTAAATCCGCATCTACCATTAATTTTACCAGTCCCTCAAACGTTACCGACGGCTGCCAGCCTAATTTCTCCCTGGCTTTTGTAGAATCTCCTATCAATAAATCCACTTCCGCCGGACGCAAATAACGTTCATCAAACTCCACATAATCCTGCCAATTTAAATTAACGTATTGGAAAGAAATATCGAGAAACTCCCGGATAGAATAGGTTTCATTTGTCGCCACCACATAATCATCCGGTTCTTCCTGTTGTAACATTAACCACATCGCCCGCACATAATCCTTAGCATAACCCCAATCCCGTTTAGAATCGAGATTTCCTAGATAGAGTTTTTTCTGTTGTCCGGCGATAATTCGGGCCAAAGCGCGGGTAATTTTGCGCGTGACAAAAGTTTCTCCCCGCCGGGGGGATTCATGGTTAAATAAAATGCCGTTACAGGCAAATAAGTCGTAGGATTCCCGATAGTTGATTGTTTGCCAGTGACCGTAAACTTTCGCACAAGCGTAGGGACTGCGGGGATAAAATGGCGTG
>NZ_JAJTDH010000161.1:0-4385 GCF_021300285.1 Microcystis sp. 49638_E5
TAAAAAAAGTCGAGTTCGTTTTCATCCTTTAACTACCAGCATAGAAGACAGTGGTTATCAGGGAATAGCTGCATACCATAGTAATAGTTATACACCGAAAAAGAAATCGAAAAAAGGATTGCTTCAACGGGATAATCAATTTCAGTAGCGCGAGCAATCAGGGCATCCTGAATCCAGTCTGGTAAGCACTTTAAAATATTTTCCGCATCCGCAGACGAGATTTGCTCCGAAAGTTTCACTTGCATGGGTTAGGACTCCAGTATGAATTTGAACATTATACGGTGGCTCAGTTGCCCTTCAAATGATCGCCTCTAGTTCTAATAGTAGCGCAGGGTTTTTTGAGTAAGGTATTGTCTGCACCGCAATTCGTACCAGCTATTCTCATTTTGAAACGATTTTGCGTTGTTTCAGCGATCTAGAGATTCGTTAAGAATTATTAACCCCTCTAGGTGCAAGGGTTTTAATGTCATGAAACCTTAAAATGAGAATTGCTATATTTTGAGAAGAGGCCGTTCCCTCAGCAAAAAAATAGATTAAAATGAGTGTGTCAGCCTGATTAACAAGATGAGTTATGCCAACACCGACTATCATCGAAACAGATTTGCGCGAAGTTCTAGCAGAAATGAATCAGAAGCTAGATACAATTTCTAAAGATGTGAATCAAGTACAGATTCGATTGGCTACTGTAGAAACCAAAGTTGATAATGTAGAGAAACGATTGGATTCAATGGATAAGCGATTCGATAAAATGGAATTACAGATAGAAAAGGTAGAAAGCAATCAGGGCAATCAGGTTTGGGCTTTGATTGGGATTTTGTTTACGGCGGTAGTGGCAACGTCTATCCGTTTTGTTTTAACAGCTTTACCCTAGATTTCAAAAGAAAACCTGATCGCGTTTTTAAGATTTAATCAACAAGAAAACAGCGATCACCGTTATCTCAAGTCATCTTCGGTCAGATCAGCATCTTTCAAAATACTCTTAAGAGTACCAATTGGTAAATCTTTATTGCCATGAACAGGAACGGATAAAATAACTTTCATTCTCTGTTTTGTATAAATATGATGACTACTACTAATGCGTTTTAACTGCTAACCATAACGTTCAATAATTTTACAAAGGGCTTGGCCAGAAATAGATTTCATAATGATAATTCGACTAGCTCTTTTTCTGCTTCAATTTCTGTTTCTTGACTTGCAACTTCAAGCCATCCTTGAACTGCATCTTGCAACATTTCTAATAATTGTTCGTAGCTTTCTCCCCAGGTATGACAGCCTGGCAATGCCGGTACGGAACCGCACCAAATACCATCTTCTTGCCAGATTAGAGCTTTAATTTTCATGTTATTTTCAAAATATTTGCCTGATTTTACTATGATAATAGAAAAATACGATATGTGATCGCCCCTCCTCCTCATCAAAAAGCGATCGCCCTTTGCGTTCCTATCCCAAGCAATGGCAGTTTTAAAGTTTAACCAACAAGATGACAGCGAATAACAATCAATTTGGTGTGTTACATTTATAATATGGGTATTTCAAGTAAAAATCATTTCACCAACAGATCATGCTTAATTCTATTGACGCATTATTTGACGGAAAAGTCTTTCATCCAGAGCAACCCGTTAGATTGAAGGCTAATACTCGTGTCCGCATTATTGTTGATAACTTATCGGATGAAAATAATGAACTCACTTCTTTTTTAGAGACAGCAGAATCATTACAACTAGACGGCCCCTCTGATTGGTCAGAAAATCTAGATAAATATTTATATGGTGAAGAAAAAGAGCATGAACCCTGAGAAATTTCTCGATACAAGTTATGCGATCGCTTTATCTTCATCTACGGACGATTATCATCATAAAGCACTTGCCATTGCCCAACAATTAAAAACTTCAAAAACACCTTTAGTTACAACCAGAGCCATTATTTTAGAGATTGGCAATGCTTTATCTAAACAAAAATATCGCTCTAAGTCAATTAAATTATTGTCCTCATTAGAAAAGGACAGAACAGTGACAGTTATTCCCTTATCGGAAATTCTTTATCAAAAAGCTTTTCAACTATATTGTCAAAGAAACGATAAAAATTGGGGAATTGTTGACTGTATTTCTTTTATTGTAATGGAAGAGCGTAGAATAACGGAAGCATTAACAACGGATATTCATTTTCAGCAAGCTGGTTTTCGAGCTTTGTTGAGAGATTAATCTCAGGGCAGGCGATCGCCCCTTCTCATCCCAAAAAAAACGATCGCCTCTCCTCATTCTCAAAAAGCGATCGCACTCATCATCACAAAAAATGATCGCCCTTTGCGTTCCTATCCCAAGCAATGGCAATTTTAAAATTTAATCAACAAGATAATAGCGATCGCACTTTCAAAAGCCAAAGGAATTGCGGTCTTAAAGTTTGGTAGGTTGGGTTGAGGCACGAAACCCAACGCCAGTTGCGTAAACACCAATCCAATAAATGTTATTCTAACTTGATGCAATACCGTAGAGCAAAAACACCTGAAGCTACTTATTTTTTTACAGTTGTGACATACAATCGTCACAAAATTTTGTGTGAACCTGAAAATGTGGATTTACTACGAAATGCTTTTAAATATGTTATGCGACAACATCATTTTAAGATTGATGCTATTGTCATTTTACCAGATCACATTCATGCTCTTTGGACATTGCCTGAAACAGATGCAGATTTTTCAACTCGTTGGCGATTAATTAAAAGTTATTTTAGCCGTCAATGTCATTCTCAATATCAGGGTAAAATTTCAACATCTCGACAACATAAAGGAGAAAAGGCTATTTGGCAACGTCGCTTTTGGGAGCATCAAGTTCGAGATGGTCGCCAAGGGCGCGCCTACGGCGATCGAGATTTTGTTAATCATCTCGAATACATCCATTACAATCCCGTGCATCATGGATTAGTAAATGCTCCGAAAGATTGGCAACACTCCAGTTTTCATCGTTATGTTGAAGAAGGAATTTATGATCAGATGTGGGGGGCTTCAGAAAGGCTGATCTTTGATAGTGATATTGGTATGGAATAAAATGTAGGTTGGGTTTCGTCGTATCAACCGACAAGATCAACTAAAATTTTTCAAAAATTCGGTGGGTTGGGTTAAGGAACGCAACCCAACAAATTAAAAGATAATGGTGTTAATTCGTTTTGGAAAGGGGATATTTTCTGTGTAGAAATGTTGGGTTTCCTTTCGTCAACCCAACCTACAAGATCGGCGATCGCACTACAATATCAGCGATCGCTCAAGCTATAGCAATTGATTGATTTGAGCCGCTGTTAATGCCGTAGTGTAAATACGAAAATCACTGAGTTGACCTGCAAACTGCTCGTTAGCACCCGTTCCACTATCCTCTTTGCGACCAATCAGATAGAAATTTGGACTAGGTTTTAACGTGTAAGGATTATGTACGCGCGGATCTGGTTGAATTGTAGGCGAAACACTTCCCGCCGCTTTTCCACCAACATACAGGGTTGCTTTTGGTGACCGAAAGTCGATACCCCAATCGAATGTAATCGCAACATGAGTCAACTGTTTAGCAACCACAGATATAGTACCAACTAAACCAACTAAATCTTGAGTTGGATCAGAGCCTGCTGTTGGCAAATCTTTCCGCAGATTAATTGCAGGAAGCCCTCCCGCATTGATAGCAAAAAGTAATTGCCAATCATTTGCCTTCCAATTGCCAATCAGGATATTTCGGTTTGCCGTGCTATCAAGGAGAACCTTTGTAGCTATGGTAAAGCTAGTTGCATGAAGGTCTAATCGAGGTGTTGAGAAATAACCACCGAGTGGCAAAACCACCGTAGAAAGTTGTAAAACTAGGGCATTGCTTATGTCTGTCATTTTTTCCTCAAATTTTTGAAATTGGTACTTTGGAAAAATCGGCTTTCAGCTTACTTGGCTAATTGTCGAGTGACTGCGATCACTTTCTCTGATTAAGTGCGGTCTGCTTCGCAGTGCCTTCGGCAACACCGATTTTATTAGCAAGAAAAAGGTAATGTTGAGTTTTATCACCTCAATCCAACCTACAGATCGGCTGAAAACCTTGCCGCTTTTCACGGACTTGGGGTCATAATACCATGTTTCGTTTTCCTAGCAAAGCTAAGGTTAACAATTCGCAACTTCCCTATACACAGCACTAAGTAATACTAAATCTTGTTACAAAATCTAGCTTTTCCCGGTAAGCTGTTGACTATCTAGCCCACATTCCGCACCCTAGTCGTTGAAATCAAAAGTTGCTCTAGCCCTTGTATAGCTGAACTTCCCCCCATACATATATACTATAATAGCCGAAAACCCTTATCCATCAATGGATGTAACCCCTTAACTTTTCTTAATGTACCCATGTAATTTGTAACATTTCTTAATG